>NZ_KI914962.1:103884-111037 GCF_000520575.1 Arthrobacter sp. I3 | reverse complement strand
CCGCCGGCCACCGGGTCAGCCTGACGGAAGAGGCCTTCGGGCGGACCCTGCACGTGGCCAACCCCGATGCGGCCGAGCTGCCGGACAACCCCAACGGGGCGATGCTCTGGATTTCGCAGAAGCCCGAAGGCGCCTGAGACGGCACTGGCAGGCGCCCGGGGTTCCGCGGTGGCCGCGGAGGACCTGTGGAGTTCAGCCCTTGGTGGCCGCGGTCAGTCCTCCAGCGCCCCGTTGCAGAGCCGGTTCACTACCTCGGTGAGCATCACCAGGCCGGCCACGATGTCCTCGTCCGTGGTGTATTCGTGCTCGTTGTGGGAGATCCCGTCCACACTGGGCACAAACAGCATCACCGTCGGAACCAGGTCCTTCATGTTGGTCGAATCGTGCCCGGCCAGCGTCATGACCTGCTTGTTCGCCAGGCCCAGGTCCGCCGCCACCTTGGCTGCGAGTTCCACGCCTTCGGGCTGGTAGGGGGTCACGGGCCAGGTGTGGGCGTGGTTGCGCTCCACCGTGACGTTCGCCAGCCGTTCGATCCCGGCGATCCGCTCGTCCAGCAGGGCGTCGGCCTCGGCAAGGACAGCCTCATCGGCGCTACGCAGGTCCAGCAGCAGGCTCACCCGGGACGGCACCACCACGGGCGAGTTGGGGTAGACGTTCAGTTGTCCCACGGAGGTGTGCAGCACGCCGGGGAAGGTGTCGGCAAGTTCCCGCGCGGCGACCACCATCATGGACGCGCCCAGCAGCGCGTCCTTCCGGTCCGCGATCACGGTGGAGCCGGTGTGGGCCTGCTCGCCGTGGACCACGAACTCGTATTTGTTGGCCGCCCAGTTGGAGTTCACCAGGCCGATGGTGATGCCTTCGCGTTCCATGCTCCGGCCCTGTTCAATGTGGATTTCGGCGCAGTACGCGGCTTCGGGGCCCTCGTAGCTGCCCCGGCAGCCGATCGCGTCCAGGGCCTCGCGGACCGAGACTCCGGCTGCATCCGTGGTGGCCAGCGCGGTTTCGAGTTCGAGCTTTCCGGTGTAGACGGAGGAGCCCATCATGGACGGCTTGAAGCGGGAGCCCTCCTCGTTGAACCAGTTGACCACCGCGATGTTGAACCGGGGCTGCCCGGCGTCGCCGGCCGCGGCCCACTGCTCCACGAGCCGGAAGGCCGCATGGGCCGCGGCGAGCACGCCGTACGCGCCGTCGTAGCGTCCTGCCGTCGGCTGGGAATCCATGTGGGAGCCCACCACCACGAAGGGGGCACCCGGGACGGCCTCGTACAGGCCCCACTGGTTGCCGGCCCGGTCGAACCGGACGGTGAAGCCGTTGGCCTCCAGCAGGCCGGTGAGCCATTGCCGCTGCTGGCCGTCCGGCACGCTGGCGGCCTGGCGTTCCACACCGCCGTTCTCGGTAGCGCCGAATTCGCTCATGATGTGGAAGTCCCGCACGAACGCGGCGTCGCGGGTGCTGAAAGAGGTCTGAGTGGTCACGGTTTTCCCCTATGAACGATTGGTGGCTGTGCTGAAGAATGGACCGGTTGCGGCCGAATCGACCGCAACCGGGGACGTGAGGCCGGGGCTCCGGAACGTGAAGTTCCCCCCGACGGCGGTGGCCAGCACCTGGAGTTCGGCGATGCTGTCCGCGGTAAGCGGGGACCCCGACAGGACGGTGAAGTCGGCCAGCTTCCCGGCCGTCAGTGAGCCTTTGACGCCGGAGGCGCCGGTGGCTGCGGCGGCTCCCGTGGTATACGCCGCCAGGGCCTGGAGCGGGCCCAGCCGCTCGTCCGGGTTCCCGAAAACGGCCCCGGAGGCGGTGCGCCGGTCCACGAACGCCTGCATGCCGCGGAGCACGTTTCCGTCGGCCACGGGGCGGTCGGAGCTGCCGGCGAGTGTCACACCGGCGGACAGGAACGACGCCGCCCGGTAGGCCCAACCGAGCCGTTCCGGGCCGAGGGACAGCGTCATGCCGTCCCCGCCGTCGGCGAAGAAGCTCGCCTGCGGGGTGACGGCGATGTCCGCGGCGGCCAGCCGTTGCAGCTGTTCCGGCCGGGTCATCGAGGCGTGTTCGATCCTGTTGGGCACGGTCCGGGGGCCGTATTTGGCGGCGCAGCCGGTGATGATGTCGATCGCGAGGTCAACGGCGCGGTCGCCGATGGCGTGCGCCGCGATCGACCAGCCGGCCGCGTAGGCGGCCTCGATCTTTGCCCGGAGCGCGTCCGGTTCGGCCTGGAAGTAGCCGGTGTTGCCGGTGTTGTCCGTCCCGCCGTGGCTGCAGTAGTCATGGCTGACCGCGGCCGTTTCGCCGAGCAGTGACCCGTCCAGGAAAACCTTCGCCGGGCCCAGGGACAGGAAGTCGCCGCCGAAGCCGCTGGCGATGCCCAGATCCAGTCCGGCCGGCGTGGTGCCCGGCGGGTGCTGCCCGCCGAGCGGGTGGAGGACATCCAGAACGGGCATCAGCTGCGCCCGGGCGTGGAGCCTGCCCGCGGAGGCCGCCCGCTGGTAGGCGGCCAGCTCGACGGGGCTGTGGCCGATCCAGCCGCCGCCGATCCCGGCCTCGGTGAAGCTCGTGATGCCCTCCGCGGCGTAGTAGGTGGTGGCCCGGTCCAGTGCGGCTTCGATCGCCTCGGACGAGTACGGCAGGATCAGCTGCTGGATCAGCTGCTGCGCGGTTTCCTGGACCAGCCCGGTGGGGCGGCCGTCGGCGTCGCGGACAATGACGCCGCCGTCGGGGTCCGGAAACGACGCCGGTTCGGCGCCGGCCAGCCGGAGCGCGGCCGTGTTGACTACGGCCATGTGCCCGGAGTTGTGCCGCATGAACAGCGGCCGGTTTCCCGTGATCCGGTCCAAAACGGTGATGTCCGGGAACTCGCCGCCGTGCTGCTGCTGGCTGAAGCCGGTGGCCAGCAGCCAGTCCGGCGCCGCTCCGGTCCCGGGCTCTTGCCCTGCCTCAGGCCGTGCGCTGTCTGCCGCCATGCCGGCCTCCAGCAGGGCGTAGAGCTGCGTCAGGCCCCGCGCGGCGGAGACGTCCAGTTCGCCCAGGCCGAGCCCGAACCAGGTGGTGTGGCAGTGGGCGTCGATGAAGCCGGGGGTCACGGTGGCGCCGCCGAGGTCCAGGACTTCGGCCGCGTCCAGGCCGGCCAGGTCGTCGTCGAGGCCCACAATCCGGCCCTGCCAGACTCCCAGCGAGGTGGCATGCGGGCGGCGCTCATCCATGGTGATGATGTCCGCGTTGCGCAGCAGCAGATCGAGTTTCAAGGGTTACCTACGTGGTTCTTTAGCGGTGGGAGGTGGTGACTGACTTGATGCGGGTGTAGTCCTCCAGGCCAAAGACGGAGAGGTCCTTGCCTGTCCCGGAGTGCTTGAAACCGCCGTGCGGTGCCTCGGCCGGGATCACCTGGTGGCAGTTGATCCAGACGGCGCCGAAGTCCAGCTCATTGGAGACCCGGGTGACGACTCCGTGGTTGTTGGACCAGACGCTGGAGGCCAGCGCGTACTTGGTCCCGTTGGCCAGTTCCAAGGCTTCGGCCTCGTCCCGGAAGGGCTGGATGGTGACGACGGGTCCGAAGATTTCCTCGCAGACCACCTCGTCGGCCTGGAACACGCCGTCGATCACGGTGGGTTCGAAGTGGAAGCCGGTGCCCGTCCGCTTGCCTCCGGCCAGGACCCTGGCGTTCGCGGGCAGCCGGGACATGAAGCCTTCCACCCGGTCAAGCTGGGCGGCGCTGTTCAGCGGGCCCAGGTCCGCGGCGTCGCCGCCCACCTGCAGCGCTGCGGCTGCCGCGGCGAGCGCGGCGCCGAACTCCTGGTGGATGGAGTCCTCGACGAGCACACGGGTCACGGCGGTGCAGTCCTGCCCGGCGTTGAAGAACGCACCGAGCGCGATCTCCCTGGCCGCCAGGTCAATGTCGGTGTCGGCGAAAACGATCGCGGGTGCCTTGCCGCCGAGTTCCAGGTGGACGTCCTTGAGGGTCTTCGACGCCGCGGACATCACCTGAGCCCCGGCCCGGGTGGAGCCGGTGATGGACACCATTTCCGGGATCTCGTGATCCACCATGGCGGCACCGGTCCCCCGGCCGCCGCAGATGACGTTGACGACGCCGGCGGGGTAGGCCTCCTGCGCCAGTTCGCCCAGCACCAGGGTGGACCAGGGCGTGGTGTCGGCCGGTTTCAGGACCAGCGTGTTGCCGGCGGCGAGCGCCGGTCCGATCTTCCAGATGGCCATCATGAACGGGTAGTTCCACGGGGTGATCTGGGCGACCACGCCGAGGGGTTCGCGCCGGACGGTGGAGGAAAAGCCGCGGACGTATTCGGTCTGGGCGGTCCCGGACACCACGCGGCAGGCGCCGGCGAAGAAGCGCAGCTGGTCGGCGCCGCGGAGGATCTCGATCTCGCGGGTGATCTGGCGCGGCTTGCCGGTGCAGGCTACCTCGGCGTCCAAGAGCCTGTCGACGTTGGCCTCGATGAGGTCGGCGAGTTTGAGCATCATGGCCTGGCGTTCGGCCGGGGTGGTCCGCTTGTAGCTCTGGAAGGCGGTGTGGGCGGCCTGGAAGGCGCGGTCCACGGTGGCGGCGTCGCTGTCCGGGGCGGTCCCGAGCTGGACTCCGGTGGCGGGGTCGAAGAACGGCAGGGTGGCCGCGTCCGAACCGTCGGCGGCACTGCCGGGGCCGATCTCACCGTTGATGATGTTGTGCAGGGTGATCATGACGGGCTCCGGTCAGTTGCTGGCGGTCTTGGGTGAGCGGGTGGTGGGGTCCTGCGGGAGGTGCAGGACTGCCGGCAGCCCGGAGTCGACGGCACGGCGGAAAGCGGCGCCGAAGTCCTCTGCCGTCTCGACCCGTTCGCCGTAGCCGCCGTAGGACCGGGCCAGTGCGGCGAAGTCCGGGTTGGTCATGTGCGTGCCCGAGGGCCGGCCCGGGTAGTGGCCTTCCTGGTGCTCACGGATCGTGGCGAAGATGCCGTTGTCCACCAC
Organism: Arthrobacter sp. I3; assembly: GCF_000520575.1. NCBI lineage: Bacteria > Bacillati > Actinomycetota > Actinomycetes > Micrococcales > Micrococcaceae > Arthrobacter > Arthrobacter sp. I3. The sequence goes on along the minus strand of NZ_KI914962.1, from coordinate 106,084 downwards.
GAGGGCGATGAACTTCCCGCCGTGGCCCATGGCCGTGGCCATTTCCTGGCCGTTCATCATGAAGCAGCCGTCACCGGCCACGGAAATCACCTGGCGGCCGGGGTAGGCCAGGGAGGCAGCCACCGCCGCCGGGATCCCCATGCCCATGGCCCCGTTGCGGGGTGCGGCGAGTGAGTTCGCGGTGTTGTGCTTCAGGTAGCGGGCCGGCCACAGCGAGTGGTTCCCGGCCCCGCAGGTGATGACGGCGTCGTCGTCCATTTCCTGCTTGAGGATTTCCATGACGACGGCGAGGTCCACCCCCGTGCCTCCATCCGGCTGCGCCGAGGAGAATTTTTCGTAGTCGGCACGGGCCCCGGCCAGCCAGCCGGCCTCGGGATCCGCCGCGGAATCCGTGGCGGCGAGTGCGGTGGCGAAGGACGCGACGTGGGCCGGAATGTGCTGGTCCAGCCGGCCGAAGTGGCCCAGCAGATCGGCGCCGGGGTGGACGACGACGGTGACGGCATCCAGTCCGCGCTTGTAGCCGTCGGAGAGCACGTCGGCGCGGACGCAGCCGACGAAGACCAGCAGGTCGGCCTCGTCGAGGCGGCGGGCGTTGGCGTCGCTGCGGGCGTAGCCGAGGTAGCCGGCGTAGGCGTCGCTGTTGTGCGGGACGGCGTCGTAGGCGCGGAAGTCTGCGAGCACCGGGACGCCGTGGCGGGTGGCCCAGCCGGCCAGCGCGTCGGAGGATGCCTGGTCCCAGCCTTCGCCGCCCACCACGATCAGGGGCTTCCTGGACGCGGCCAGGCGCGTCTCGAGGCCGGCGAGATCGGCTGCTGCAGGTTCAGTCCGGGCGACGGTCCTGGGCTCCACCGTGGCCGATTCGATCGCGTGGACCAGCACGTCTTCGGGCAGGCCGATCACCACGGGTCCCGGCCGGCCGCTGAGTGCTGTGAAGATGGCGTCGTCCACCACGTGGGCGGCGGAGGCGGCGTCGTCGAGCGTCACGACTTTCTTGGCGGTGCTGCCGAACCAGGCGTTGATGTCGAATTCCTGGAACGACTCCCGGCCGCGGTCCGCGACCGGGATGAGGCCCACGAACAGGATCATCGGGGTGGCGTCCTGGTGTGCGGTGTGGATGGCGATGAAGGCGTTGGCCGCGCCCGGACCACGGGTCACCATGGCCACGCCCGGAAGCTCCGTGAGCCGGCCTTCGGCGAGGGCCATGAATCCGGCGCCGCCCTCGTGGCGGGTCACCACCGTTTCAATGGAGGATCCGTGCAGGCCGTCCAGCACGTCCAGGAAGCTCTCCCCGGGGACGCCGTAGACGCGCGGGATACCGGCTCGTTCCAGCTGGGCAACAATCAGGTGCCCGGCGGTGGTTGTTGTGCTCAATGCTTCATTCCCTTTTCTTCGATGCTCAGTGCGGGGAGGAAAATGCCGGACAGTGCGGTCAGCGCGGAGACCACCAGCAAGATGATGGCGCCGGGCCAGAACGAGTTGCCGTTGGCGGCCACGAGGGCCGTGGCGATCAGCGGCACGAAGCCGGAGATAACGCCGGCGCTGTTGGAGGTGATGGCGACGCCGGTGTACCGGACCTTCGTGGCGAAGAGTGCGGTCAAGGCCGTGCCGGACACCGCGTACGGGACGGACAGGGTGGATACGCCGATGATCATGGCCAGGATGACCAGGACGGGGTTGGCGGTGTCGATGGCCAGGAAGACGGGTACGGCGATGACGGCGGAGGCGACGCCGCCCCAGAGGATGACCTTGCTGGCGCCGAACTTCTCGCCCATGCGCCCGGCCCAGATCAGGGCGAAGATTTCGACGACGGCGGCCAGCAGCGAGCCGAGCAGCAGCGTTTCGTAGGGCATCTTGAGCACCTTGGTGCCGTAGAAGACCACGAAGCTGGTGATGAGGTAGAAGCCGCCGATACCCAGCAGCGCGGAGCACATGCCCACCAGGATCTGGCGCCAGCTCTTCGTCAGGACCCCGCGGATGGGGGCGTGCTCGGTCTCGCCGGACTCCATGAGGGCTTCGAATTCCGGGGATTCGCTGAGCTTGCTGCGGATCCACATCGAGATGGCCAGCAGCGGGATCGCCGCGATGAACGGGATGCGCCAGCCCCAGGCGTCGAAGTTGGCCTGGCCCACCAGGTAGAGCATTCCGAAGAACCCGCCGGAGGACAGGATGGTGCCGATCGGCGAGCCGAGCTGCGGGAGGG
>NZ_KI914962.1:98107-103784 GCF_000520575.1 Arthrobacter sp. I3 | reverse complement strand
CTGCGGGAGGGCGGCGTAGCGGGCGCGTTTGGCGACCGGGGCGTTTTCGACTGCGATGATCACCGCGCCGCTCCACTCGCCGCCGACGGCGAGGCCCTGCAGGATGCGCAGCGCGACCAGCAGGATGGGGGCCGCGACGCCGATCGTCATGTAGTTCGGGAGCAGGCCGATGAGCCCGGTCACGAGGCCGATACCCACGATGGTGACCATCAGGATCTTCTTGCGCCCCACCTTGTCGCCCAGGGCGCCGAAGATGAAGCCGCCGATCGGGCGGGCCACGAAGCCCACGGCCAGGGTGGCGAAGGAGCTCATGGCCGAGACGAAGGGGTCCTGGGACACGAAGTACTGGGCGTTGAACACCAGCGCCGCGGCCGTGGTGAACAGGAAGAAGTCGTACCACTCCAGCGCCGTGCCGACGAGGGCCGCGAGGGCGACTTTCTTGGCCACGCTCTCATCGACAACCCCGGGCAACTGCGGACTGGCGGTGGTGGTGGCGTTGCTTGCGCTGCTTGCCATGTTTACTCCAAAGAAATGTGACGGGTCTTGACGGTGGCCCCTGTGCGGTCACCCCCATCCGGGGGACAGTTCCGTCCGTGACGATTCGGGCCGAGACGATTCGGGCGCCGACGCTTCCGGCGGGTGTGAGTGGGCTCACGCTTGGTGCTTCATTCCATTCTGCCAGTAGCTTTTTCCAAAATAACTAGCAGTGCGCCACGCTTTGTAGACCCTAGAATGTGAGAATGCACAATTTTGAATCGCCGGGCGATGCTTTCCGCTGGAGTGAGCTGGTGGACCAGCTGGAAGGGCGGCTGGACCTCCTGGCCCAGGCGTTCACCGCCCGGGTCCGGAAAATCCCGGAATACGGCGACAGCCAGGTGACTGTCCTGGAAATCCGGGACACGGCGCGGGAGACGTTCCGCCGGCTCATCAATGGGCTGCGGGGCGGCCCGGCGGACACTGCACGGGACGGGCTGCTCGCCTTTGCCTCGGACCTCGGGTCCAAACGGGCGAGGGCCGGGATACCGCCGGAGTCCCTGACGTCGGCGGTGCGGCTGGACTTCAGCATCCTGTGGGCAGACCTCCTGGCGATCGCCGCACCGGAGGATGCCGGCCTGCTGGCCTCCCGGGTGGACCAGGTCTGGCGGGTGGTCGACGAGTTCGCCACCCGCACCCACATGAGCTACCTGACTGAGCGCGTGCGCATGGCCCAGGAAGAGTCCAGCATCCAGCACGAATTTATCGCCCGGCTGTTCAACCAGAGCACGCCCTCGGCCGAGACGTCCGCGCAGGTTGGCTCCGCCCTGGGCATCGGGCCGGATGCCCGCTGCGGCCTCGTGGCTGCCAGCGGCGACGCCGGCGCCCGCCTTCGTGCGGCCGCTACCCAGTTCGGCGCCGCCCAGCGCCGCCAAAAGATCTTCCTGCACGAATCCGGCGGAAACACCTACCTGTTTTGGCCGCTCTTGTCGTGGACACCGTCGGGGAGGTCCGGAGAAACGCGGAACGCGCCGCAGCCGCCGCCGCTCGTGGCGGATATTCCCTCCGGCTATGTCCCGGAGGTGCACGGGCTGCGCGGCCTGCCCGCCGCCGCCCGGACCGCAGAGAGCCTTGCGGCCCTGTTGCGCCCCAGCGACGCCGGTCCCCTGTCCGCGGATGCCGCATGGGCCCGGTTTGCCCAGCAAAACCTCCAGGACGCCGGGCTCGACCTCGCCGCCCAGCTGGAGGAAGCCATGGAGGAATGCCGCGGCGGGGAACGGGAACGTCTCCGGGAAACGGTGCAGCACTACCTCTCCACCGGCAACATCACGGCCACGGCGGAACAGCTGTTCTGCCACCGGAACACCATCCTGAACCGGCTCAACCGCTTCCAGGAACTGACCGGGATCGATCTGACCATTCCGGCCCAGGCCGCCCGGCTGGTGGTCGCCTGGGCCTGATAGTTGTGTGAACACACACTTCGGGGCCTTTATCGGTGGGGTTTTTGCCATTGAGCTGTGATCACCAACACAGAATAGTTGGCTACTACCTTGCACTGGACATTCGTCCCCGCACCCCCATCTGGAGATATTGATGGCTCAATCGGTAGAAACCACCTCCCACGCGGCTGCCCGTCTGGACCTCGCAAAAATGCGCAAAATCGCCCTCGCCAGCGTCATCGGCACCACCGTCGAGTGGTACGACCTCTTTGTTTTCGGCACGGCATCCGCGCTCGTGTTCAATAAGATCTTCTTCCCCAGCTTCGACCCCATCGTGGGCACCATGCTCGCCTTCGGGACCTTTGCCTCCGCCTACATTGCACGCATGGTCGGCGCCATCATCTTCGGCCACTTCGGGGACCGCCTGGGCCGCAAATCCATGCTCCTGATTTCACTGCTGACAATGGGCGCCGCCACCTTCGCCATCGGCCTGCTGCCGGATTACAACAGCATCGGGATCATGGCGCCGCTGCTGCTGCTCTTCCTGCGCGTCATCCAGGGCCTGGCCCTGGGCGGCGAATGGGGCGGCGCCGTCCTGATGACGGTGGAACACGCTCCCGCGTCCAAGCGCGGGTTCTACGGCTCATTGGTCCAGGTGGGCGTGCCCGCCGGAACCCTGATCGCCAACGTGGCGTTCCTCATTGTCGCCTCTACGGTCAGCACCGAAGAGCTCCTCGCCTGGGGCTGGCGCATCCCGTTCCTGGCCTCCGCCCTGCTCGTGGCCGTGGGCATCTACATCCGGCTGCACATCGAGGAAACCCCGTCCTTCCAGGCGGTCAAGGAAGCCGGCGCCAAGGCCAAGTTGCCGTTCGCCGCCCTCATGGCCAAGTACTGGAAGCAGGTCATCCTCGGCGGCGTTGCCACCCTGTCCACCGGCAGCACCTTCACCCTGCTCGTGGCCTCGGGCGTCTCCTACGGCAAAAAAGAACTGGGCCACTCGGAGGCCCTGATGCTATGGGTCGTGCTGGCCGCCTGCGCCCTGTGCTTTGTCCTGATCCCCTTCTTCGGCCGGCTCTCTGACAAGCACGGCCGCAAGCCGATCATCTACGCCGGAGTGGCCGCCGAGGCAGCCCTCGCGTTCCCGATGTTCTGGCTCATGGACACCAAGTCCGTGCCGCTGCTCTTCATCGCGTACCTCGCCATGATGACGGCCTTCGCCGCGAACTACGGCCCGATCGCCACGTTCCTCGCCGAACTCTTCGGTTCCAAGGTCCGCTACTCGGGACTGTCGGTGGCCTACATGCTCTCCGGACTCCTCGGCAGCGCCGCCACGCCGTTCATCACCACCTGGCTGCTGGGCATGACCCACCAGAGTTCCTCCATCGCGTGGTACATCATGGCCGCCGCCCTCGTCTCGCTCGGCGCCTTGTTCGTCCTGACCGAAACCCGGCACGGCAACATCGACGCCGTCGACTCCGCGCCGACTGACGCAGTAACGGACGCAACCACCGACGCGAGCACCGGCCCGGCCGCCGAAGCGGTGGCTGCCAAATGACAGCTCCACAGGCCGTTCTCCCCGCTGTCGATCCCGCTGTTCCGCCCGCTGTTCAGCCCGTAGCAATATCGGTCCGACGGATCGCACAGATCCCTGGCGGCGCGGCCGCCGTCGGCCCGTTCTCCCAGGCAGTCGCCGCCAACGGGTTCGTGTTCACCGCCGGCCAGATCCCCGCGATCAGCGGGCTGGATGACCAGCCGGACACGTTCGAGGACCAGGTCCGCCAGACCATCATGAACCTCCGGTCCGTGCTCGAGGCGGCCGGGTCCGGCCTGGAGCATGTGGTCAAGGTCAACGGCTACCTCACAGATTCCAGCCAGCTCGAGGCCTACAACAGGGTTTACTCGGAGTTCTTCGGGGCGGCCAAGCCGGCGCGGACCACTGTCTGCGTGAGCCTGTGGGGCGTCGCGCTGGAGATTGAGTGCGTGGCCGTGGTTGCCGACGCCACGGCGCCGGACGCGCCGTGAACGTCGTGAACGCGGTGAACACAGATCTTGGCGAGGGGCTCGGCGAGGGGCTCGCCGCCGTCAGCTTCCCCACGATCGGGCACTTCCTGGAGGACGGATTCGTGGACCCGGCCATCCGGTCGCTGCTCGACGGCGTCAAGGTGGCCGGTCCCGCGGTCACGGTGCGCGTTGCGGAAAATGACGCCTACGCCATGAACCGTGCCCTGCTGGAGCTGTACCCCGGCGCGGTGCTGGTCGTGGACATGTCCGGGGACCACCGGCACGCGCCGGTGGGCGCGGTCACCGCCGCAGCGGCCACGGCGCAAGGCGCCGCCGGCGTCGTCGTCGACGGCGTGGCCACTGACATCCTGGAGCTCCGCACGACCGGCCTGCCGGTCTTCGCCCGCGGGACCTCGTGCCTGACCACCAAGCGGGTCCGCAGCGCCGGCTCCGCCGTCAATGTCCCGGTGCAGTGCGGCGGCGTCCAGGTCAATCCGGGCGACTGGGTGCTCGGTGACGACAACGGCGTGATCGTCCTGTCCGCGGAGGCGGCAGCCAACGTCCTGGGCCTGGCCCTGGACTCGGACGCCGCCGAGCCGGCGCTGCTGGCACGGATTGCCGCCGGCGAGCCGCTGGAATCGGTGCTGGCGATCTGAGTGACGGCGCGGGGTTCGGGGACGGGATGGGGTAGAACTTAACCATGAATGTGCGCACCCCTGACCCGAATCCCGGCTGGCTCTCCGACGACGACCTGTTCGAAGCGCGGGGCAGGCTGCCGATGGTCTATGTCGAGGCCGTTCCGGTCCGGCTGGACCCCCTCGGGTTCGTGAACGAGGTCGGCACCCTCCTGCAGGCCGACGAGGACGGCACCATGGTCCGGTCCCTGGTGTCCGGCCGCGTTCTCTACCGCGAGACCATCCGCGCCGCCCTGCTCCGCCACATGGAGAAGGACCTGGGCCCGCTCGCCTTCCCGCAGCTTCCGGTCAGCCCGGTGCCGTTCACCGTGGCCGAGTACTTCCCGTCTCCGTCCCATACCGGCTTCACGGACGACCGCCAGCACGCCGTTGCCCTGGCGTACATCATTCCGGTGACCGGCGAATGCTCCCCGCGGCAGGACGCCCTGGAGCTGACCTGGATGACCCCGCAGGAGGTCATGAGCACGGACGTGCAGCTCGAATTCAGCGGCGGCCGGGGGGCCCTGATCCGGCAGGCCCTGGCTTTCGCGGGAGTCGGCAACTAGCCGGTTCCCTTAGGCCCGGCGCCGGCCGGGGACTCTCGGGGGCTCCCCTGCGTCCCCGACTTCGTGCGGCCGATTTTGTAGACTGTTGGGCGGACCGCAAGAGAACTTTAAGGACTCCCGATGACCCACCCCCCAGCCTCCCGGAACTACAGTGAACAGCAGGCTGGATCTCTGCGGGCCGGTGACCACCTGATTCTGCCCAACGGAAACCGCTCCGCCGAGATCCATCGCGTGGATGTCGAAACCGACGACTTTGGGACTCCCGCCATGGTGTTGGCGACCCTCAGCGGTGGCGGTGTGCTGCGGATCGCGGCGGGGTCACTGGTCCGCGTTACGGACGACGCCGGGGCCGGCACCCCGGCGTCCGACGGCGGCGCGACCGGCACGCCAACTCCTTCCGATGGCGGCGCCCCCGCGCCGGAAGAGGCTGAGCCGGTCGCACCTGGGCCCGACGCTGCTGGGCGCGACGCAACTGGGCCCAACGCACCTGGCTCCGACGCTGCCGGGCCCGACAATACGGCGC
>NZ_KI914962.1:84440-98007 GCF_000520575.1 Arthrobacter sp. I3 | reverse complement strand
GTCGTTCCTCCCCAGCCCGTTGCGCCGCCCGCCGTGAGCGGACCCAGCGAAGCGGACCTGGCGCTCATCCCGGTCCCCGACGGCACGCCGGAGTCGGTGGTGGAGGCCGCGGCCGAGGCCCATCCGGGCGCCGTCGGGGTGCTCCTGCTCGGTGAACGGCTCGCCAAGGGCATCAACACCAAGTCCGGGAGCTGCCTGAAGGATCTCAGCGACCTCGCGCACGAGCTCTTCGTCACCCTCAAGGACCCCGACAACGCCCTGGCGGTCGCGGACCTGCTCAACGTCCTGCCGTTCGACGGCAACCCCGACCGCTGGGCCTCCGTGGAGTCATCGCTGGCGCTCTCCAGCTACATCTGCCGCCAGCTGGGTCAGGACCAGCGCGCCGGGATCTACGAGAAACTGCTCCGCGCGCCGGAGGCCATGGAAACGGACCCGTTCAAGGCCAGGATCAACGCCAAGGTGCGCCAGCGCTCGCTCAACGAGCCCAACCTGTACGACAAGGAAATCTTCCGCTCGATCGACAACGCGAACCAGGATGCGGAACGCGACTGGCGCCTGCTGCGGCTCGAGGCGCTCCTGTTCCTGCGCGCGCACGGCGGCTCCGAAACGATCGGCACCGTTGAGCTGGAACGCCGGATCGCCAACGAGCTCGAATCGGTCCGCGCCTGAGGTCTAGCGTTGGGCCCTACCCGTGGCGGGCACGGAGTTGTAGATTCACCCCATGACGAACAATCTGAGCGTTGTGATCAATTCCGACGCGCAGCAAGTTTGGACCATGCTGCGCGAACCCGCCAAGATCGCCCAATGGCACGGCTGGGTGGCCGATGACCAAGAGGCCGAAATCAACGAAATCTACTTCGGCCCCAATGTGGTCGAAGGCGCCGACCACACCTCCCTGGTGGTCGACGGCGGCGACGTTTTCACCCTGAAACCTGTCCCCACGGGCACGGAGGTCAGCGTCACCCGGGCGGCAATCGACCACAATTCCGAGTGGGCGGCCTGGGACGAGGACATCACCCAGGGTTGGCTGACATTCCTCCACCAGTTGCGCTTCTCCCTGGAACGGCACCCGCACGGCAAGCGCCGGACCTTCTTCTTCTCCGTGCCCGGCTCCGGCGGGTCCGCGATAGAGAAACTGGGGCTCAATGATGTCCCGTCGCCGGGGGACCCGTATTCGCTCACCCTGCCCACGGGCGAGGAAATCTCCGGCAAAGTGTGGTTCCGCAGCAACCACCAGGTGGGCCTGACGGTCCACAACTATGCCGAGCACGGGGACGGCCTGCTGATCGTGGCGGACCAGCCCGCCATCGCCGACGTCCGGCCCGACGGCGGATCCCTCGCAATCGTCTCCACCTACGACCTCGGGGCCCACCAGCTGGAGGCGGTCCGCGACTACTGGGACAAGTGGCGGGCTGAGAACTACCCCACATCGGATCCCGTCCACTGAGTCCTGAGCTGCGTTAGCTGGCACACTTGAACCGTGCCAGCCAATCCTGACTTCGCGTCTTCGTCCCCCGCGCCCGCCCGGCAGTCCGAATTCTCCTTCCGCGTGGGCAAACGCCTGAGCGAGGCGTGCCCGCCGTCGGCCGTGCAGGTTGCCGCCAACGGCGGTGAGTTCCTGGGCCGGACCGGCACCATCGCCACCCCGCACGGGGAGATCCAGACCCCGGCGTTCATCGCTGTCGGCACCAAGGCCACGGTCAAGTCCGTGCTGCCGGAATCCATTGCCGAACTCGGCGCGCAGGCGGTGCTGGCCAACGCCTACCACCTGTACCTGCAGCCGGGCGCGGACATCCTGGACGAGGCCGGCGGCCTGGGCGCGTTCATGAACTGGCGCGGTCCCACGTTCACCGATTCCGGCGGTTTCCAGGTGATGAGCCTGGGCTCGGGGTTCAAGAAGGTCATCGACATGAAGTCGGTGGACAATTCAGGGCCCGACGACGCCGTCGCCCCCGGGAAAGAACGCCTGGCCCACGTGGACGAGGAAGGCGTGTGGTTCAAGAGCCATCTCAACGGCGACCGGCACCGCTTCAGCCCCGAGATCTCCATGAACGTCCAGCACCAGATCGGCGCGGACATCATGTTCGCGTTCGACGAGCTCACCACGCTGCAGAACTCCCGCGGTTACCAGGAGGAATCACTGGAGCGGACCCGGCGCTGGGCCGAGCGGTGCATTACCGAGCACTTCCGGCTGACGGACGAGCGCGCCGGCAAGCCCTATCAGGCCCTGTTCGGGGTGATCCAGGGCGCCCAATACGAGGACCTGCGCCGCAAGGCCTGCCGCGACCTCGGCGCCATGAACTTCGACGGCTTCGGGATCGGCGGGGCGTTGGAGAAAGAGAACCTCGGCACGATCGTGCGCTGGTGCAACGAGGAACTGCCGGAGAACAAGCCGCGGCACCTGCTGGGCATCTCCGAACCGGACGACATCTTCACGGCCATTGAAAACGGCGCGGACACCTTCGACTGCGTCTCCCCCACCCGGGTGGCCCGCAACTCGGCGTTCTACCACCCCACCGGCCGGTTCAACCTCTCCGGCGCCAAGTACAAACGCGACTTCGGCCCGCTGCAGGAAGGCTGCGACTGCTACGCCTGCCTGAACTATTCGCGGGCCTACATCCATCACCTGTTCAAGGCCAAGGAGATGGTCTCGGCCACCCTGATCTCGATCCACAACGAACGCTTCGTGGTGAAGATGGTCGACGACGCCCGGCTCGCCATCGAGGCCGGCAACTTCTTCGAGTTCAAGGCCGAGACCCTGGCGAACTACTACTCCTAGGGCGCCCCCGGCGTCGGCGGCGTCAGCGTCGAGGGCGCCCCGGCGTCGAGGTCGCCCGAAGCGTGCAGGGTCGCCGGAAGTTTCCGGCGACCCTGCACCGTTCCGGCGACCTCGAGGTTTTCCAGAGTACGACGGCGGCCCGCTACTCGGGTGCCGGGCCGTCAGGCCGTCAGTTGGTGAGGTGCAGCGACGCCGCGAGTGCCGAGTCGGCGTCCCGCAGGACCTTGGCCGCCACTTGGAGGCCCTCGATCCGGCCCAGGGAGACGTCCTCGTGCTCGATGTTGACCAGCATGTCCGGGTCCACCTCGTAGAGCGCGCGCAGGAACTCGGTCCAGTAGGCCGTGTCGTGCCCGCGGCCCAGGGCAACGAAGTCCCAGGCGGAGTCCTTGGGCCATTCGTTGGCCCACTCGTCGCCGCCGAGGTTGGTGCGGTTTTCGTCCGGGGAGAGCCGCCGGAAGCTGTTGTCGAGGACGCCGTAGAGCGCTGCGTTGGCGGTGTTCACCCGGACGTCCTTCGCCGCCGCCTGGAAGACCAGCGGGCCGAGTTCGCGGACCACCGCGACCGGATCCATCTGCTGCCAGAACAGGTGCGAGGCGTCGAGCTCGACGCCGACATGGGTCGCGTTGGTGAGCTCGATGAGCTTGTGGACATCGGCGGTGTTGAACACGATATTCTGCGGGTGCAGCTCCAGGGCCACCTTCACGCCATGGTCGGCGGCCAGGCGGTCGGTTTCCTTCCAGAAGTCGGCCGCGATGCCCCATTGGTAGTCGAGCACGTCCAGGGCCGCCGAGTTCCAGGCGTTGACCACCCAATTGACCGTTGTGGCCCCGGGTTCGCCGCCCGGCAAGCCGGACATGGTCACCACACGGTCCTGCCCCAGCCGCTGCGCCAGCCGGATGGAGCGACGGATGTCCTCGGCGTGCTTCTCGCCGATTTCACGCTTCGGGTGCAGCGGGTTGCCATTGCAGTTCAGGCCGGCAATCGAGACGCCGGTGCCCTCGAAAATCGCGAGGTAGTCATCGCGGGCCGCATCGCTTTCCAGGATCTGGTCCATGGTGGGGACGTGGACGGCCGGCAGGAACCCGCCCGTGTTGATTTCGACGCCGGTCAGTCCGAGGTTGGCGATGACCTTGAGGGCCTCGGGAAGTGGCCGGTCGTGCAGGATTGCGTTGTAGACGCCGAGTTTCATTGCGTGATTTTCTTTCCGTTGTTGAGGGCGGATTCGGTGACTGCGCCGAGCAGCTCCATGTTGCGCACGCCCTCGTCGAACGTGGCGCAGCGGGGCAGGGAGTCCGCCTCACTGAGGCCGGCGACCTCCTCGAGGAAGGCCCGGGCCTGGTAGCCGAAGGCGTCGTTCTGGCCGAACCCGACGCTCGGCGCGTCCATGGCCAGCCCGCCCGCGATGTAGGGATGTCCGGGTCCCAGGATCACCTGGCGGTAGCCGTTTTCGTTGGCCGGGCCGTCGTTGAGGAACAGCTCGATCTCCGCGGGGCGGCGCTGGTCGAACCGGGCGGCGCCGTTCTCGCAGAAGACCTCGAAGATGAGGCTGTTGGCGTGCCCTGCGGCGACCCGGGAGACCTCGAAGCCGCCTGCACCGTTCTCGAATTCGGCGGAAAACACCGCGTAGTCGTCGTTCTCGACCGGCTCGAACGTGTCGCTGACCGCGGAGTGGTCGTGGCCCATGACGGCGCCCAGCGGCAGCGGCCGCTTGTCGATCACGGTGCTGAGGCGTCCGCCGCTGATGGACTTGATGTCGCCGCAGAGAAACTCAGCGACGTACGTCAGGTGGCTGCCGACGTCGGCCAGGGCGCCGGAACCCGGGCCGCCTTTGTAGCGCCAGCTCATGGGCGCCGACGGGCTGAACCCGTAGTCGGTCCAGTAGCGGCCGCTGAAGTGCAGGACGTTCCCCAGCACGCCGGTGCGGATGAGGTCCCGGATGTAGGCGATGCCCGGTGTGCGGCGGAAGGTGAACCCGATACGGGCAATCGAGCTGGCGTTGCGGGCCGCCTCGGCCATGGCGCGGGCGTCCTCAATGGAGTCGCTCAGCGGCTTCTCGCACAGCACGTGCTTGCCGGCGGCCAGCAGGCCTTCCACGACTTCGCGGTGGAGGGAGTTCGCGATCACGACGCTCACGACGTCGATGTCATCGGCCTCGGCGATCGCCTGCCACGAGGTGTCGTGGCGTTCGTAGCCGAAACGCTTCGCGGCCAGGGAACCGAACTCGGCGTTGACGTCGCCGATGGAGACCAGCCGCATAGGAGGAAGAACCGGGCTGTAGAGCGCCGTCGCCGTGCGGTACGCGGCCGCATGCGCTTTTCCTGCCATTCCGGCGCCGATTACGGCAACTCCCAAACTGTCAGCCATCGATTTCTCCTTTGAAATTCGGTCAGGCCGACGGCCCGACGATAGAAATTGGAGCGCTACAAAATCTGGCGCTGAACAAAAGCGTAGCTATGTGCATATGTCCTGTCAATGGTTGACCGGTTATCCTCGGATGAGACGTGAAAGGCCCTGCAGATGTCGTTGAATACCCCCAGAACCCGCCGCCCGACGATCTACGATGTCGCCAAGCGCGCCGGCGTCTCCCCGTCATTGGTCTCGCTCGTGCTCCAAAACCCGTCAAAGGTCAGCGAGAAGCGTCGGGAGGCCGTCCGGGCGGCAATCTCGGAGCTCGGTTATCGCCCCAGCCGGGCGGCGACCACGCTCGCCAGCAGCCAGACGAAAAGCATCGGGCTGGTCATTGACGACTTCCGGAACCCCTGGTTCGTGGACCTCCTGCGCGGCATGGAATCCGTGTTCTCCCCCCACGGCTACCAGGTCACCCTCGCGGATTCCCGCCCGGGCGAGAACCGCATCACGGAGGCCGTGGACGGCCTGCTGTCCATGCACGTGGAGGGCCTCGTCATCGCCGCCGAGCCAAGCGAGTCCATGATGGCCGGCACTTGGGTTCCCGCCGTCGTCGCCGGCTGGCGGAACGGCGTTCCGGCCGGCGCCGGGCTCATCACCAACGACGACGACGGCGGCGGCCGCATGGCGGCGGAGCACCTGATCGGGCTCGGCCACACACGCATCGGACACCTCTCTGGTTCCGGCGGCGCCGCGGCCCACCGGCGGGAGGGCTTCCGCCGCCGCATCCTGGAGGCCGGCATCGAGGTCAGGATCGCCGGTGAATCCCGCGGCACCTCTGAGGAGGACGGCTATGCGGCCGCCTGCTGGGTCCTTGACCACCACCCCGACACCACCGCCCTGTTCGCCGCCAATGACACCATGGCCCTGGGCGCCTTCGCCGCAGCCAAGGCCCGGGGCCTGTCCATCCCGGAAGAGCTCTCCGTGATCGGCTACGACAACTCCCCGCTGGCCAAGTCGCGGTACCTGGACATGACCTCGGTGGACAACCGGAGCGACATTGTCGGGTCCGGCGTCGCAAGCGCCCTGCTGGGACGGATCCAGGACCCCGCCCTCGAGCCTGAGCGCCAGCTGATCGAGCCGGACCTCATCGTCCGCGGAACCACCGCCCGCGTTCCCGGCTGAAGGGGCCCCCGCCGAATTCGCGGGAAACCACCGAGTTCGCCGTAACTTTGCGGCGCCCTCGCCACGTTCCGGCGAATCGGGCGGCGTCCAAAGCAGCCGTCCCCCAAAAGAAGCCAAGGTGCGGCGCTCTCGTGTTATCCACATACCGACGGCGGGGCCTCCCGCCCGCTCCTGCAGCGGCCGAAGCTGGTGGCATGACGCATAACCCCGTGCTGGAGCTGCCGCCGACCGGTAACCTCTGGCGCACCGAACAGCTCCTGGATCTCGGCTTCAGCTCGCGCACTGTCCGCTCGCTCCTCGATTCAGGCACTCTCGTCCGGCTCCGGCACGGCTGCTACATCCGCGCCAGTCTCTGGAACGTCCAGTCGCCTACTGTCCAGAGCCGGCAGCTCATCTACGCGCATGCCCACGGAACGCGTACGACGTCGACAGGTGCCTTCCACTACAGCCACACTTCCGCAGCGCGCCTCCGCCTTCTCCACCTGTGGGAAGTGGATGACATGATCCATGTCCTCCAGAAGGTACGGCCTTCGAACGAGCGTCACGGCAGGGACGTCCGCTGCCACACGCGCCCCTTCGCCGACCATGACGTCGCCGTGGTGAACGGCCTCCGGACCACTTCCCTGGAGCGCACGACGGCCGACTGCGCCATGTTGCTGCCCTACAGGCAGGCGTTGATCCTCACCGACCACGCGCTTCGACTCGGCGCGGACCCGGGCGCCCTGCAGGCCATGGCAGATGATCTGGACGGCCGCCGGGGCATTCGGACTTTCCGCCGCGTCCTGGCCGCGGCCGATCCGCGCTCCGAATCTCCCGGCGAGACCCTGACCCGCGACCTGATCCTGCGGCTGCGGATCCGGCCACCTGAGCCGCAGCTGGAAGTGTCGAGCCGCGCCGGGCGCCATCGCCTGGACTTTGCATGGAAGGAGGAAAAGGTCGCCCTCGAGTTCGACGGCAAAATCAAGTACTTCGACTACAGCCCCACGGCCGAGGTGCTCTTCGAGGAACGGCGCCGGGAGAAGGCCTTGGTTGAAGAGGGCTGGCGGTTCGTCCGTGTGGAGTGGAAGGACCTCTTTCGCGAGCAGGAATTCAAGCACCGTCTGCTTCGTGCGCTGGCCGGCCGCCGGTACCCCTGAGCGTCGAATGCGTTGCGGCGCCCGGCACCCCACAGCCCGCACCCCACACCCCAAAGACTCGAATTCGCCGGTAGCGCGCCATGTCGTCGGAAACTTACGGCGACACCGCGGGTTTCCGGCGAATTGGGCGGCTGCTGGCTCCGAACTGGCCGGCGGCCGGAGGATGAGGAGGAGTCCTAGGCGCCGTAGCTCGGTTCGCGCTTCTTGACCCAGCCGATGGCGAGCGAGGTCAGCGGGACGAAGGCGAACTCCACGAGGGTCTTGTAGAGGAAGCCCACGAGGACGTAGTTCACGAACATCGCGGCGTCGGTAATCCCGATCACGGATGCGGCGATGCTGCAGAAAATCAGGGTGTCCACGAACTCACCCGCCACGGAGGAGCCCATGATGCGCGCCCACAGGGACCTTTCCCCGGTCCGCGCCTTCATCTTCACCAGGATCCAGGAGTTGATGGTCTGGCCGGCGAGGAAGGCCAGCAGCGATGCCAGCACAATCTGCGGGACCGGTCCCAGTGCGCCTTCCAGAGCTGCCTGCTTGGCGGAACCGTATTCGTCGTCGAACCCCGGAAGGGCGATGATGACCCAGTAGCAGATCGATGCGAAGACGGACAGCGCAAAGCTGGTGATGATGGCCTTGCGCGCCACTTTGAAGCCGTAGACCTCGCTGATGACATCGCCCAGGATGTACGACAGCGGGAAGAGGAAGAAGCCCCCGTCGGTGATGACGGGGCCGATCGCTACGCCCTTGGACGCCCCGATGTTGGACAAGATCAGCACCACGGCCATGACAGCGAGCATGATGCCGAAATGTGGGGATCCGATCGAGGCGAACCTTGGTGCGGCTGACGCCGGGAAGGTCTTGGCGGAAGTCATGGGTATTCCATTCGTAGTGGTTCGCTCGGCGGCCCGCACCCGCAAAGGGAACACGCTGGGCGGCCGGCTGTATTAGCACTGGACGGTCCCGGTAACACAAGCAGCCGGAACCGCCTCCATTCTCGCACCCGACGGCGCGGGCACGGCGGCCTGGGGTGGCGGCACGGGAGTCTGGGCGGCGGCCAGGAGCCGCGAGTTCGCGGCAAGCCCTCGAGCTCGCGGTAAATGTACGGCGACCCGGCGCGCTTCCGGCGAATTCGAAGTCGCAGCGCTTCCGCACTGCCCATCCTATGAAGCTTGCCCGCACCCTGTGAACGCTCCGGGCGTGGTGGCAGGATGGGGCCATGGAGGAGCCCCATGCCTGACACCGCGGTTTCCACGCGCGCCCTCGTCAAGCGGTACCGCGACGTCACCGCCGTCGACTCGCTCAACCTCGACGTCCGCCGGGGCGAGATCTACGGGTTCCTCGGCAGGAACGGGGCGGGCAAAACGACCACCATCCGCATGATGCTCGGCCTGATCCGGCCGAGCAGCGGGGAGGTGAGCGTCCTAGGCCAGCGCATCATCCCTGGCGAGACCGGCGTGTTCGCCCGCGTTGGGTTCCTCGTCGAGACCGCGACCGCCTACCCCAACCTCACCGTGCGCGAGAATCTGGACATCCAGCGCCGGCTCACCGGTTCGCCGCCGCGGTCGGTCGCCGACTCGATCACGCTGCTGCGCTTGGATCCTTATGCCGATCGGCGTGCCGGGCAGCTCTCGCTCGGCAACAAACAGCGTCTAGCCCTCGCCCGCGCGCTGCTGCACTCCCCCGATCTGCTCGTGCTCGACGAGCCCGCCAACGGCCTTGATCCGGCCGGCATTGTCGAGATCCGCGAGCTGCTCCGTTCGCTCGCCGACAAGCGCGGCGCCACCGTCTTCATGTCGAGCCACATCCTCGCCGAGGTCGCTCACCTGGCCGACCGTATCGGTATCGTCCACGACGGCCTTCTCATCGAGGAGTCGTCGCGCGACGAACTCGCCGCGAAGGCACGCGCGTTCGCGACCGACGCCTACACCCCGGAAGAGCGCGAGCAGGCGCTGCTCACACTGGATCTGGAGCGCTACTTCCTGGCGCGGACGGGCGATGCGCGCGGTGCCGATGGCCGGAGGACCGGCGCTTCGTCCGAGGGCGGCGCGGTTTGATGTTCGGTCAGGTTCTTGGCACCGAGTTCATGAAGCTCCACCGTGCCAAGGCGACGTGGGCCACGCTGGCGGTGCTCGCGATCATGCCGCTCGGTATTGCGCTTTTCATGTGGATCGTGCGCGAACCGGGGCGGGCGGCCCAGCTGGGGCTTCTGGGTACCAAAGCGAGCCTTGCCGGGCTTGAGGCGACGTGGCTCCAATACTTCTACATGCTCACGCTGGTCTTCGGTGTCGGCGGGATGCTGCTGCTGACCTTCATCATCGCCTACCTGTTTGGCCGGGAGTACGGTGATGCCACCGCCAAGAACATGCTCGCTCTGCCCGTAGCCCGTCATTGGTTCGCCGTCGCCAAGCTGGCGGTCGCGGCCGTATGGTGGATGGCGCTCATCGTCATAGTCCTCGTCGAGGCCATGGCCATCGGACTGGTGTTGGGGCTGCCGGGGTTCTCGGCAGAGTTGGCCGCGGCGGGAATCGCACATGTGCTGCTCGCTGCGACGATCTCGTTCCTGCTCGCGCCTGTGGTCGCCTGGATCGCAGTGTGGAGCGGAGGCGAAGTGGCCCCCATCGCTTTCTCGCTCGTGATGCTGGCCCTGGGCAATCTGTTCGGCAAGACCGGCTGGGCGGAGTGGTTCCCTTATTCGATCGTCCCGCTGCTGATCGGCATGGTGGCCGATCCTGTCGGCTCGCTCCAGCCAGGCAGCTATGTTGTGCTCGCGGGAACGTTCGTGGCGGGCACCGCCGCAACGATCCTGCAGCTGCGGTTCGCAGACAACGCCCAATAGCGTGGGCCCGGGCCGCCGTCGTTGTCGCCGTCCCTTCGCTCCTTAGGCCGCGAGTTCGCCGGAAACGCGCCAAGTCGCCGTAAGCATACGGCGACCCGGCGCGCTTCCGGCGAATTCGAGGACGGCCTGCGGCCTGCCCTAGCGGCGCGAGGCGTCGATGAGGTCCTTGTCCTCGTCCCTGCCGCCGTCGCCCGGACCACCAGCAGCTGCCCCCGCGGCCGCGCCCGGACCGGCAGCCGCCCCCGCGGCCGCGTCCGGACCCGCAGCCGCCCAGGCGTGGCCCTGCTCGTGGTCCAGGTGCGTGGACTTCTTATTCTTCAGGGCGAAGATGTAGACCAGCAGGGAGATGCCGATGGCCACGGTGACGTAGGTGAAGAACAGCTCTTCCTGCCCGGTCTTCTGCAGTGCAGCGCCGATGAGCGGGACGGTGCCGCCGAAGAGAGAGTTGGCGATCGCGTAGCCCAGGCCCACCCCGAGGGCACGGATGGACGCGGGGAAGAGCTCGGCCTTCACCAGGGCGTTGATGGACGTGTAGCCGCCTACGATCAGCAGGCCGCCCATCATGAGCAGGAACGCGGTGATCGGATCCTTGGTCCCGGCGAGCGCGGACAGGAGCGGCCAGGTGAACAGGACGCCGGTGATGCCGAACCACAGCAGCAGCGGTTTGCGGCCGACCTTGTCCGAGATGATGCCGTAGACCGGCTGGAGCAGCATGAAGATGAACAGTGCCCAGAAGTTGATGACCGACGTGTCCGTCTTGGCGATGCCGGAGGTATCGTTCATGAACTTCAGGATGAAGTTGGTGTACGTGTAGAACGCCACCGTGCCGCCAAGGGTGATTCCGATGCAGATCATGAGCGGCTTCCAGTAGCTGGTGAACAGCAGCTTCATGGTCCCGGGCTGCGCGTGGCCTCCCACGGCAGGGGCCTTTGCGGCCTCGAGCTGTTCGGCCGAGACGGTTTCCTCCATGGAGCGCCGCAGCCACAGGACCACCAGCGCGGCCACGCCGCCCACCGCGAACGGGATGCGCCAGCCCCACTCGGTCAGCTCGGCCTTGGGCATGGCGTTCTGCAGGACGACAAGGACCAGCAGTGCCAGCATCTGGCCGCCGACCAGGGTGACGTACTGGAAGCTGGAGAAGAAGCCGCGGCGCTTGGAGGTGGCAGCCTCGGACATGTACGTGGCGCTGGTGCCGTACTCACCGCCCACGGAGAAGCCCTGGATCACGCGGATGAGGACCAGCAGGATCAGAGCCCACAGGCCGATCACGTCCTGGGTGGGCAGCACCGCGATCGCAAAAGAGCCGGCGGACATCATGGTCACGCTCAGTGTCAGCGCGGCTTTGCGGCCCTTGCGGTCGGCGTAACGGCCAAAGAACCAGGCACCGATCGGGCGCATCAGGAAGGACGTCGAGAAGACCGCCATCGCCTCGAGGCCGGCCTGGAGCTCGTCCTTGGAGTTGAAGAAGTGCGCCTGGAAGTACGCCGCGAACACGGTGTAGACGTAGAGGTCGTACCACTCGACAAGGTTGCCGGCCGAGCCTTTGAGGATGTTGCCGACGGCTTTCCGGGTCTGGGCCGCTTCTGTCAGTTGGGTGCTCATCAATGAACCTTCCTGGATCCGGCGCCGCCTGTAAGCAACACCGTCCGCCACCCTAGTCCGCGTGATCCGGAACACTCAGGTTTTGTTCATACTGTTCATGGAATGTTTGTTCATGAGCACAATGCTGGCGGTTTTGGCGGGATGGCAGGATGGGACCATGACTTCTACCGCATTCGGTTCCGCCGTCTTGACTGCTTCCGATACAGCTACAGAGCCCGCCTCCTCCCCCGCCGTCGTGCTGACCATCGCAGGCTCCGAAGCGACCGGCGGCGCCGGCGCGCAGGCTGACCTGAAGACGTTCCAGGAACTCGGCGTCTTCGGGATCGCGAACCTGACCTGCATCGTGTCCTTCGACCCCAAGGACAACTGGAACCACCGCTTTGTCCCGGTGGAGCAGCAGGTCATCGCGGACCAGCTGGAAGCGACGACGGCGGCTTACGGTGCCGCGTCCGGCGCGCCGGCTGTGCTGGACACCGTCAAGATCGGCATGCTGGGCAGCCCGGCGACGATTTCGACCGTGGCCGCGGCGCTGGCGGCCGGGCAGTTCGCCAACGTGGTGCTGGATCCGGTGCTGATCTGCAAGGGCCAGGAGCCGGGCCACGCCCTGGACACCGACCAGGCGCTCAAATCCCACATCCTGCCGCTGGCCACCTTCGTCACGCCCAACCATTTCGAGGCCGAGTCGCTCTCCGGGCTGGAGATCACCGACGTCGAGTCCCTCAAGGCCGCCGCGGTCCGCATCCATGAGCTCAGCGGCGCCGCGGTGCTCGCCAAGGGTGGCGTGCGGCTCGAAGGCCCCGACGCCGTCGACGTCTACTACGACGGCGAAACCCTGGAAGTCCTGTCCGCCCCGAAAGTGGGTGAGGTGGCAGTCTCCGGCGCCGGGTGCTCATTGGCCGCGGCGGTAACGGCCGAGCTCGCCAAGGGCGCGACGCCGCTGGCTGCCGCCCGGACGGCGAAGGCGTTTGTGACCGCCGGCATCCGGAACCGTGTGGCCTCGGGCGCCCCGTTCGATGCCGTGTGGCAGGGCGGCCCGCGCTAACTCGTTGCTGGGATCGTTGGAGGGAAGGGCAATGGCACAGCACTTTGAGTCCGTGGCGGAATACATCGCCTCGTTTCCTGCTGACGTGCAGGAGGCGCTGCAGGAAATCCGGCGATGCTGCCATGCCGCGGTACCCGGATCAGGGGAGATGATCAGTTACGGCATCCCGACAATCACGCTCGGGGGCAGATACGTCGTATATTTCGCGGGCTGGGCGCACCACATCTCCGTCTACCCCGTGCCCGACGGCGACGAATCGCTGAGCACGGAACTCGCCCCCTACCGCGCAGCGAAGGGCACCCTGAAGTTCCCGTTGCGGAAGCCTGTCCCGTACGAGCTGATTGGAAAAGTGGCGGCGGCCCTGGCACAGAAGCGCCGGAGCGGGACGCCCTAAGCCGCCGAGTTCGCCGGAGTCCCTCCAGTTCGCCGGAAGTTTACGGCGAACTTGAGGGCTTCCGGCGATGTGGGTCCCGGTAGGCCGCCCGTCAGCGCGGGTCCGCGACCTTCCCCATGAAGACCGGGAGCCCGGTTTCGGTGTGCACGACCTGGTAGAGGAACGGCCGGTCGAAGTCGATGGTCTGGTCCGGGAGGGGCGGCACACCGGTCACGGCGCCGTTGATCTGCGTCACGGCGGCGGCCAC
>NZ_KI914962.1:59733-84340 GCF_000520575.1 Arthrobacter sp. I3 | reverse complement strand
CCCTTCTCGGCAACGGTGATGTTGGCCGCCTGGGCGGCCTGCGTGAGCGTCAGCTTCGGCTGGATGGCGTCGAAGTCTTCGGTGGTGACCAGGGTCCCGGCCAGCCCCAGCGCTTCAAATACCTTCCGCAGGTCGAAGGTGGTCTTGTGGTCCCACTTGGGCAGGGAGATGACCGTGGAGACCTCCGGGGCCTTGTCTAGGGCCGCCGCAATTGCCGCCAGCTTGGCCGCCGTGAGGCTCTCCGGCCCAACGCCTGGACCGGGCAGCACCAGCCGCATGGCAAAACCTTCTGCGTATGGCAGCTCCACCGCCCGCCAGCCAGGGCCTTCCGCATAGGCCAGCTGCAGCGAGTTGTACATGGTCGGCACACTGATTTCCTCGCCACCTGAGGTCGTGAAAGGTCCGTCCGAGGTGTCGTTCGGGTCGAAAGGCGACTGCCACGCCGCGGCGAAGTACAGGGCATTGAGGAGGCTGAACGAGTTGTCGCGATCGTACTCCGCGGGTGCTTTCTTGATCCGGCCGCCCGTGTTCCGGTCCACCCAGGCATCCAGGGCCGGCCTCGTGGCGGCCTCATCCCGGAAATCCACGGGGTACACCCCGGTGCCGTAGTGCCGGGCAAGGGTTTGCAGGTAGTTCCTCCCGGTTGGTACGTCCTTGTCCACAAACAGACCGTTGGCCGCATGCATGACCGGCTTCCGGGGCGGATCCTTTTCGTCGACCGAGCCGGGATCACCGTCGTACGCCGCCAGGGACTCGAGCAGGGCGTTCATGGCCTCATCCCGGTTGCCGTCCGGGAGCCCGAGCACCTGGTCCATTTCGACGGCGGTCTCCCCGGACGCCCCTGCCCGCAGCATGGCGAGCGCGATCAGCAGGCTGCCGGGAGACGACACCACGTTCCCTTCGGCGCCTTCACCGCCGTCGGCCAGCAGCGCGGCTCCCAACGTCAGAGCGGAAGCCCGGAATGCCTGAAATTCGGCAGCGTACGCGGCGCGGTCCACCGGCACCCGTTCGACGCCGTCGGCCTTTACAAGCCCTGGTACCGGGGGCGCACAAGCCGTGAGCACCGCGAGGGTTCCCGCCGCCACAATTTTCGCCACGCGGTGATCTTTCATGGCCACGCCTTTCGCCTCGATGGGTGCGCAGTTCGCCGGAATGTCTCCAGTTCGCCGGAAATGTCCGGCGAACCGGGCAGCTTCCGGCGAACTCGCCGGGCCCTAGCGCCGCGGGACGTTCCGCAGATTGCTCCGTGCCATACTGACGGCCTCGCCGGCGCCCCGGTTCAGGACCACTTTGGACATGGCCGTGGCGAAGCCCAGGACCTGTGCGCCCTTGATCTTCGGCGGGAGGGACAGCGCCTTGGGGTCCGTGATGAGCTCCACCAGCGACGGGCCGGGGTGGGCGAAGGCTTCCCGGTACGCAGCCTCGATGCGGGACGGATCCGTGACGCGCTCGGCGTGGAAGCCCAGGGCCCGGGCAACGTCCGCGTAGTTGGCGTCCGGGACGTCGACGCCGAAGTCCGGGAGCCCGTCCACCAGCATCTCGAGTTTCACCATGCCCAGGGTGGAGTTGTTGAAGACCACCACGTTCACGGGCAGCCGGTGCGCGGCGACCGTGATGAGCTCGCCCAGCAGCATCGACAGGCCGCCGTCGCCGGAGACCGAAACCACCTGCCGGCCGGGGTAGGCCAGCTGGGCGCCGATCGCGTGCGGCAGCGCGTTGGCCATGGACCCGTGCAGGTACGAGCCGATCAGCCGGCGGGTGCCCAGCGGGTTGATGTACCGGGCGGTCCAGACATTGCACATGCCGGTGTCCGCCGTGAAAATCGCGTCCCTCGCCGCCACCTGGTCCAGCAGGGAGGCAGCATATTCCGGGTGGATCGGCTGTTTCGTCCCGACGTTGCGGGTATATGCCCCCACGGCCTTGTTCATGAGCCGGTCGTGCTTCTTCAGCATCGCATCCAGGAAACGGCGACTCTTCTTGGCCGTGACCAACGGCATGAGGGCGGCAAGGGTGGGGAGGACGTCGCCGTGCACTGCGACGTCGACGTCGGTCCGCCGCCCCAGTTTGTGCGCGGCCCGGTCCACCTGCGCCGTCCGGGTTCCGGGGAGGAACTGGTCGTACGGGAAGTCCGTGCCCAGCAGGATCAGCAGGTCCGCGTCCTCGATGCCCTCGGCCGCGGCGCCGTAACCCAGCAGCCCGGTCATGCCGATGTCATAGGCGTTGTCGTACTGCATGAAGTCTTTGCCGCGGAGGCTGTGGCCGATCGGCGCCGCGATCAGCCCGGCGAGCGCAATCACCTCGTCGTGCGCGCCCTCGACGCCGGCACCGGCAAAGATGGCCACCTTGCCGGCGGCGTTGATGGCGTCGGCCAGTTCCTGCACACTCGCGGGGTCCGGCATCAGCGCCGCCGGCCGGAAGGTCGCCGGGGCCGGCGTTTCGGCCGTCGCCTCCAGGCCGGCGATGTCACCGGGAAGGGTCACGACGGCGACGCCCCTGAGGCCGACGGCGTGCTGGATGGCGCTGTGCATGACGCGGGGCGCCTGCTCCGCGGTGCTTATCAGCTCGGAGTAGACCGAGCACTCGTTGAAGAGCCGGTCGGGGTGGGTTTCCTGGAAGAAACTGCTGCCGATCTGCTTGCTGGGAATGTGCGAGGCAATGGCCAGCACCGGCGCCCCGGAACGGTTGGCGTCATACAGGCCGTTGATCAGGTGCAGGTTGCCGGGCCCGCAGGAGCCCGCGCACACCGCGAGCCGGCCGGTCAGCTGGGCTTCGGCCGCCGCGGCGAAGGCGGCCGCCTCCTCATGGCGGACATGGATCCAGTCAATACCGCCCTGTTGCGAGCCGCCGGTCTTGCGGACGGCGTCGACAATCGGGTTGAGGCTGTCGCCCACAATCCCGTAGATCCGCTGCACGCCGGCAGCCTGGAGTTGTTCGATGAGCTGGGTGGCAAGTTCCTTGGCCATGGGCGCACGCTCCCGCGAGATGGATCGATGAGCTGACACAGGCCAATATAGTCCGCCTTGCTGTCAGCCACGCCCAAGGCGACGCTCCCTCACCTTCTGCAGCAAACTCCCGGACGCTCCCTCACCTGATGTGAGGGAGCGACGCATCGAAAGCCGCAGGAAGTGAGGGAGCGACGAGCAGTAACGGGCAGGATCTGAGGGAGGGTCCAGGAGGAACCCGCAGGAACTGAGGGAGGGTCAGCTCCCCGAGTGCGCCTGCAGGAAGGAGTAGACCTCGGTCTCGTCCACGCCCGGGAAGGCGCCCGGCGGCATGGCCGCCAGCAGGTGGGAGTGGGCCCGCGCCGAGGGCCAGGCGTTCCCGGCCCATTCGGCGGTCAGCGACGCCGGCGGGCGGCGGCAGCAGCTTTCGTCCGGGCAGGTGGACTTGGACCGCTCCGTGGTGTCGCGGCCGCGGAACCACTTCACGTGCGCATACGGGACACCCACGGACAGGGAGAACTCCCCGTTCGCGGAGCGTTCCGTCCGGGCCGTGCACCAGTACGTCCCGGCCGGGGTGTCGGTGTACTGGTTGTAGGCGCTGAACTTGTCCGGGACGTCGAACACCACCCGGGACGTCCAGTTCCGGCACGAGAACTGACCCTCGATGGCGCCGGTGTGGTCCTGCGGGAACGTCACGCCGTCGTTCTCGTAGGCCTTGTAGATGATGCCGCTCTTGTGCGTCTTCTGGAAGTGCGTACGGATGCCCAGGTGCTGGGTGGCCAGGTTTGTGAAGCGGTGCGCGGCGGTCTCGTAGGACACCGCGAAGGCATCCCGGATGTCCTCGACCGCGATTTCCTTGGCCTGCTTGGCCTCCTGCAGGAATGCCACGGTAGCCTGCTCGGGCAGCAGCAGCGCGGCGGCGAAGTAGTTCGTGGCCACGCGCTGCATCAGGAAATCGCCGTAGTTGTTCGGCGTCTGGTGGCCCAGGACGTAATGGCCCAGCGCCTGCAGCAGCACCGAACGGGGGTCGTGATCGCTGCGGGCGTTCTGCGTGAGATAAATTCGGCGGTTCTTAAGATCAGTCACCGAACGCGTGGAATGAGGGAGATCACCCACATGGTGGAGGCTGAATCCGAGATGCCCGGCGATGTCCGAAATGACGTGGTGGGACAGCGGACCGCTGGTGTGGCCCACCGAGGCCAGGACCTTCTGCGCCTCGGCCTCATACTCGGGGAAATAGTTGTTCCTCTCGCGCATCATCGCACGCAGTTCACCGTTCGCGCGGCGGGCCTCCTCCGGCGTCGCGACCTGCTCATTGAGCCGGCGTTCAAGCTCATGCTGCAGGCCCACCATAGACTCCAGCACATCCATTGGAAGCCGCGAACTGATGCGGATCTTGGGCAGATTCAGGGACTCGTAGATGGGACTGCGCTGGTACCGTTCCAGCTCGATCTCCAGCGCCGCACGCCGGTTGGGCGGCTCCGCGCCGAGCAGTTCGTCGATGCTCACCCCGAGTGCCGCTGCAAGCTGCTGGAGCAGACCAAGCTTGGGCTCGCGTTTGCCGTTTTCCATCAGGCTCAGCTGGCTGGGGGCCGTCCCGACGGCGGCACTCAGGTCGTCGAGCGTGAGCCCTGCCGCCTTGCGCAGATGCCGGACGCGCCGGCCCAGGCTGATGACATCCACCTCCGGCGCTGCGGGCGCGGACGACGCAAGGGCTTGGCGGTTCCAGCTGGTTGAGTGCATTTCTTGAGAATACGCGAAGAAGTGCATTTCTTTCCATAGCTTTGGTCTAGAAACCCCTTGGAAAGTGCAGAAAAGTAGATCTCACGGAAAGATTCGCATCCGGGAACAACCAGCCAGGCTCTGCAGAGACGCAGACTGACCGGCCCCGGACCCACCAAGGAGACAAAGATGACTGCAGCATTTGAGCCCACCCAGCAGACGCCCGAGCAGCAGGCCGCCGCACTGGAGCTCGAGTGGGCCGCCAACCCCCGCTGGGAAGGTGTGACCCGGGACTACAAGGCAACGGACGTCATCCGCCTCCGCGGCCGCGTCTCCGAAGAACACACCCTCGCCCGGCGCGGCTCCGAAAAGCTGTGGAAGCAGCTCACCGAAGAGCAGAAGACCGGCGGCTACACCAACGCCCTCGGCGCCCTGACCGGCAACCAGGCCGTGCAGCAGGTCAAGGCCGGCCTCCGCGCCATCTACCTCTCCGGCTGGCAGGTCGCGGCGGACGCCAACAACTCCGGCCACACCTACCCGGACCAGTCGCTCTACCCCGCCAATTCCGTTCCCACGGTGGTCCGGCGCATCAACAACGCCCTGCTCCGCGCGGACCAGATCGAGTTCTCCGAGGGCATCCAGACCGTCGAGGACTGGATGGTCCCGATCGTGGCCGACGCCGAGGCAGGCTTCGGCGGCCCGCTGAACGCCTACGAGCTCATGAAGTCCATGATCCAGGCCGGCGCCGCGGGCGTGCACTGGGAAGACCAGCTCGCCTCGGAAAAGAAGTGCGGCCACCTCGGCGGCAAGGTCCTGATCCCCACCCAGCAGCACGTCCGGACGCTGAACGCGGCCCGGCTCGCCGCCGACGTCGCCGGTACCCCGTCGGTCATCATCGCCCGCACCGACGCGGAGGCGGCCACCCTGATCACCTCCGACGTCGACGAGCGTGACCAGGAATTCATCCTCCGCGAAGGCGGCCAGCCGGTCCGCACCCCGGAGGGCTTCTACAAGGTCCGCAACGGGATCGAACCCTGCATCGCGCGCGCCAAGGCCTACGCCCCGTACTCCGACCTCATCTGGATGGAGACGGGCACCCCGGACCTGGAACTGGCCCGCAAGTTCGCCGAATCCGTCAAGGCCGAGTTCCCGGACCAGATGCTCTCCTACAACTGCTCGCCGTCGTTCAACTGGCGCAAGCACCTCGATGACGCCACGATCGCGAAGTTCCAGCGCGAACTCGGCGCCATGGGCTTCACCTTCCAGTTCATCACCCTGGCCGGCTTCCACGCCCTGAACTACTCGATGTTCGACCTCGCCCACGGTTACGCCCGGGAAGGCATGAGCGCGTACGTCGAGTTGCAGGAGAAGGAATTCGCCTCCGAGTCCCGCGGCTACACCGCCACCAAGCACCAGCGCGAAGTCGGCACCGGCTACTTCGACGACATCGCCACCGCGCTCAACCCGAACGCATCCACCCTGGCCCTGGTGGGATCCACCGAAGAAGGCCAGTTCCACTAGACACCCGACGGCGGCGCTTCCGCCCGGCCCTTCGGTCCGGCATTGCTCTGCCTGCTATTCCCCATGGCCCCTTTTACGCAGGCTGCCGCAATCCCGGCACCTTCGGCCTCGGGGGCACCGCACCTGACGCACGGCCCGCCGTCGAACTTGCTTCTTCTCTAAGGAGATTTGAAATGAACAGCTTCACTGACAATTTCACTATCAACGGGATCACGTTGACCGCGCAGCCGATTTGCCGTCAGGGCGAGGTCCTCACGCCGGACGCGCTGGCGTTTGTTGCCAAGCTGCACAAGGCCACGACAGGGCGCCGTCGGGAGCTGCTGCAGGCACGGCAGGAACGCCGCCAGCAGATCTCCAAGGGCCAGGACCCGCGGTTCCTGCGCGAGACCGAGTCCGTGCGCAACGATCCGAACTGGCGTGTCGCTCCCCCGGCCCCGGGCCTGGAGGACCGCCGCGTGGAAATCACCGGGCCGGTCGATAAGAAGATGACCATCAACGCGCTGAACTCCGGCGCGAAGGTGTGGCTCGCGGACATGGAGGATTCCTCCACGCCGTCCTGGCGCAACGTGATCCAGGGCCAGCTGAACCTCACGGACGCGCTGGAGCGCCGGATCGACTTCACTTCCCCGGAGGGGAAAGAGTACAAGCTGCGCCCGGCCGGGGAACTGCCCACAGTCGTGGTCCGCCCCCGCGGCTGGCACCTGCCGGAAAAGCACATGCTCATCGATGGCACGCCTATTGCCGGCGGGATCGTGGACTTTGGCCTGTACTTCTTCCACAACGCCCGCCGCCTGATCGCCCAGGGCAAGGGCCCGTACTTCTACCTGCCGAAGATCGAGAACCACCTCGAGGCCCGGCTGTGGAACGACATCTTCATCATGGCGCAGGACCTGCTGGGCATCCCGCAGGGCACCATCCGCGCGACCGTGCTGATCGAGACCATCACCGCGGCGTTCGAAATGGAGGAGATCCTCTACGAACTCCGGGACCACGCCGCGGGCCTGAACGCCGGCCGCTGGGACTACATCTTCTCCCTGATCAAGAACTTCCGCACCCGCGGCCCGCGCTTCGTGCTCCCGGACCGCGGCCAGGTCACCATGACCCAGCCGTTCATGCGCGCCTACACAGAACAGCTCGTCCGGGCCTGCCACAAGCGCGGCGCCATGGCGATCGGCGGCATGGCCGCGGCTGTCCCCAACCGCAAGGACCAGGATGCCAACGCGATCGCCTTCGAGAAGGTCCGCGCGGACAAGACCCGCGAGGCCGGCGACGGCTTCGACGGCTCCTGGGTGGCGCACCCGGACCTGGTGCCGGTCTGCCGCGAGGTGTTCGACGCCGTCCTCGGCGAGCGTCCGAACCAGCTCGAGCGACTCCGTGAGGACGTCACCGCGGACGACCGCGCGCTCCTGGACATCTCCACGAGCACCGGAACCATCACCGAACAGGGCATCCGGAACAACATCGAAGTGGGGATCCGCTACATCGAGTCGTGGCTGCGCGGCAACGGCGCGGTGGCCATCCACAACCTGATGGAGGACGCCGCCACCGCGGAAATCTCCCGCTCGCAGCTGTGGCAGTGGATCTTCGCCCGGGCCATCACTGACCACGGCGACGTGATCACCAGGGAGTGGGTGGAGGACATGCTGGACGAGGAATTCGCCAAGCTGGAGCGCTTCGAAGGAGACCGTTTCGCCGACGCGCGGGACATCTTCGAGGAGGTCACCCTCAGCAGCGAGTTCCCGGCCTTCCTGACGCTGCCGGCCTACGACCGCTTCCTGCATGAAGCGCGCGACGGCGCCGACGTCGCCAGCGGGGACCCCGCACTGGTTCCGGCGTAGGACTCCGCGTCCCGGGCAACCGGGTCCGCACAGATTTCCGTTGGCTGGGCTGCCAGGCCCTTCGCAACAGGCACCCCGAA
The DNA here is from genome assembly GCF_000520575.1 of Arthrobacter sp. I3. Taxonomy (NCBI): domain Bacteria; kingdom Bacillati; phylum Actinomycetota; class Actinomycetes; order Micrococcales; family Micrococcaceae; genus Arthrobacter; species Arthrobacter sp. I3. The sequence goes on along the minus strand of NZ_KI914962.1, from coordinate 76,237 downwards.
ATCCGGGTGGCAGTCCAGCAACGGAAAATCCCCCCGTACTCGACAACGGCGTCGGTACGACAGGTAAGGCCCATGTTCCCCGCGAACATGGGCCTTACCTGTCGTACCGATACCTGTCGTCGCGATTGACATCACCCCGGCGCGCGACAGCGAATCAGTGGGGCTTCGGCACCCGCCGCAGTGACAGTGAGGTGCCCAGGATGAATGCGGCCACCGAGCACAGGATCATCAGCAGCGGGCCGGTCCAGGCGCCGGTGGTCCCGTGGACGTAGCCCAGCAGGGTCGGCGCCACGGCCCCGAACGAGTACCCCGTCCCCTGGACGACGGCGGACATCCGGGCCGCCGAGGCCTGGTCCCGCGCCAGCCGGATAATGGCCAGGAAGATCAGGGTGATGCCGCCGCCCTGGGCTATACCGCCGAAGGAACACCACAGCCACCACAGCTCCGGCGCGAGCAGCAGGCCCACGGGCACCGTGAGCCACAGCAGCCCAAGGGCGAGGCCCACCGCCGTCGTACTGGCGAACCGGGCCGCCAGCGGCACGCCCAGTCCGCCCACAATGGCCAGGATCTGGAAGAGCGAGGACCCCGCCCCGGCGGCTGCCGGCGACATGCCGAGTTCGTCAGAGAGCAGGCTTGGCAGCCAGGCGGTCACTCCGTAGTAGGAGAACGCCTGCCCGGCGAACCCGAAGGTCAGCGCTGCCGTGATCCACCGCGAGGTGAGCTTGCCGGGCCGCCGCGGGTCCGCCGCGGGGATGGCAGCAGGTATGAATGCCCGCCGGCCAACCGCAATCACCCACACGGCGGCAGCCGCCACCGCGAACAGGCCACTGGCGGCAATCGCGGGCCGCCAGCCCAGCAGGTCAGCCAGCGGCGCCGACACCATGGAGGTCAGGAACGAGCCGATGTTCAGTGCCGCGGTGTAGGTGCCCATTGCCGCGCCTTGCCGGGCGGGGGTGAAGTCACGGCGGATGATCAGCGGGACCACGATGTTGCCGATCGTGATGGCGACGCCGAGGATCACCGTGCCCAGCATGACCAGGGCACCACCGCCGGCCGAGCGGACCACGACGCCGAAGAGCACGCCGAGCAGGGTCAGGGTGATGGCGAACTCGGGCCCCAGCTTGCGTCCGGCCAGCGAGGCCAGGGGCGCGGCGAGGGCAAAGCACAGCACCGGAATGCCGGTCAGGAATCCCAATTCCACCGGGGTAAACCCGAGATCGTCCTCCAGTTGGGCGATCACCGGGGCAACCGCCACCAACGGGCCGCGCATGTTCAGCGCGATCAGCCCGATCGCGAGCATGAGGAGCCAGCCGCGCGGCACCCGGGCCACGCCGCTCATGGGGTGGGCCGTTGCCCGGCGGCCGGGCAGAAATATGCTTTCATCAGTCCCATTGCTATCACGGGCCCCTGCCGCACCCGCGGAATGTGACGTTTCCGGGGCGGGGCTATTGGCCCGCGAAATAGATCTTGCGAAGCGTCTCGGTGACGGTCCACGACGTCCGTTGACCTTGGCGCAGCCGTACGACATCGCCAGTTGCGACGTCCAAGGTGCTTCCGTCGTCGAGGAACACGAGGCGGGCCTTCCCGCTCAGGACGACAAAGACCTCCTCGGCCTCGGTATCAGTGGCAGTGCCCGGGGTCATTTCCCATATGCCGACGCCGCATCCCGCCAGGTCCTCAAGCTCGCGAACCGCTGTGCTGGGATTGCCCAGAACAACCGTGTCGGCGGGAAGCGGCTCGTGTTTCAGGTCAAGACCGAGTGCCCCTGTGTGCTCGGCCGCTGAGTCCGTCATTGCTGGGTCTCCTCTGGTGGGGTCAATGGGGGTGTCTAGGAGTCGAAACCCAGCCCCACGGCGTCGAGCGTCTTGAGGATAAGATTCCGTTTGCCCGCATTGTGATCGGCCCGGTCCATCGACCAGCGGGTCAGGTTGATCCCAATGCAAGCGAAGGGCTCGGGCGGGAACGGGAGCGGGCGTTTGCGCACCATCTCAAGGCGTGTCCGCTCGGTTTCGTGTCCGGCCAGCAGGTCCAGCATGACATCGGCGGCAAAGCGGGTGGATCCAACGCCCAGGCCCGTGAAGCCTGCGGCATAGGCCACCCGTCCCTTTCGGGCCGTACCGAAAAAGGTGCAGAACTGGGTGCTGGAGTCGATGGCGCCTCCCCACTTGTGGCTGAACTTCAATCCCTCAAGCTGCGGAAACGTCGTGAAGAAGTGGCTGGCCAGCTTCCTGAACGTCTCCTCCCGGTCCTCGTACGCCTCCTTCACCTGGCGTCCCGCGTAATAGATGGCGTCGTAGCCGCCGAAAAGAATGCGGTTGTCCTTGCTCAAGCGGTAGTAGTGGAATTGATTGGCCATGTCGCCGATGCCTTGGCGTTCCTTCCAGCCAATGGCGGCGAGCTGTTCGTCCGTGAGCGGCTCTGTCATGAGCGCGTAGTCGTAGACCGGCACGGTCATGAAGCTGTTCCGTTTCAGGAGGGAGGGGAAGACATTGGTGGCCAGGGCTACCTGCTTGGCCCGAACGCCGCCGGATCCCGTGTGCACGCGGACGCCGCCAGGCAACTCTTCCAGCCCGCTGACGCGGGACTCTTCGAAAATTTGCACGCCGAGCTCCGTCGCCGCCCGCGCCAGTCCCGCGGCCAGTTTGGCGGGATGGATCATGGCGGCCCCGTCCTTGTGCCAACGGCCGGCGAGGTAGGTTGGCGAATTCACCGACGCGCGCATCGCATCGGTGTCAAGGAAAACCCCACCCCCGCCGTCGCTCTTAAGCCATTCAACATGGTGCGGTTCGACGGCGACGTTGAACTCGCCCGTGCGCTCGAAGTCGCAATCGATCTGATAACGCTCAACGGTCTCCTGGATCCCGTCCAGGTTTTCCATGCCCAGGCGCTCCAACTGGTCCAGTTCCTTGGGCCAGCGGTTTTTGCCGTTCTCATAGCCATGCGTCAGGCTCGCAACGCAGAACCCGCCATTGCGGCCGGACGCGGCCCAGCCGACGCGTTGCGCCTCGACGACGATTACGTCGAGTTCCGGGTTGCGTTCTTTGGCCCGCAGGGCCGTCCACAGGCCTGTGTAGCCCGCGCCCACTACAACGAGATCGGCTTGAAGCTCACTCTCAAGCTGGGGGTACCGAACCACGTCATCGCCCAGATCGTCGATCCAGAATGGCCGGTGCACGGTGTCCGCCAAAGCCTGCTCAACAATTGCCGAGCCCGGGAAGCTCCGCTCAAAAACGGTCGTATGCACTGGAATCTCTCCTATTTGTGAGTGCCTTGTGAGCACTTTGCGAGTGCCCGAGGCACCTGGGTTGGTGGCACACGTTGGTTGTACAGGCGCCGGCATAGATGTCGAACTAAGCGGGCTGCTCTTCCCAGAGGGCCCTCGGCCGTGAGTCGAGGAGCGTGCGGGTGTAGTCGCTGGTGGGAGCAGACAAGATCTTCGCCGTGGGCCCTTGCTCCACGATCTGGCCTTGCTGCAGCACAAGAAGCTCCGCGCACAGCCTGGAAACCACCGCGAGATCGTGGGTCACGAAGAGAATGGTCAGGCCCAGCTGCTCCCGCACTTCCTCCACGAGCTCCAGCACTTGCGCCTGGACCGAGACGTCCAGGGCACTGGTGGCCTCGTCCAGGACCAGCAGCTTGGGCCGCGCAGCGAGGGCCTTGGCAATCGCCACGCGCTGCCGCTGCCCGCCCGAAAGTGCCCGCGGTTTGGAGTCGAAACGCTCCGGGCCGATGCCCACGCGTTCGAGAAGCTCCCGGGCGCTCTGCACGGCGTCTGCCCGCCCCTGTCCCTGGTGGAGCCGGAAAACATCCGCCACCGCCTTACCCACGGCAATCCTCGGATCCAGGGAAAGGTAGGGATCCTGGAAGACAATCTGAACGTCTTTGGCCAGGAGCTTGCGTTCACGGGCCCGGAGCGGACGTGGCGCCCGGACCCGGCCGTTGATCGCGAGTTCGCCCTCATCGGCCGTCTCGAGCGCGACAATCATTCGCGCCAACGTGGACTTGCCCGAACCTGACTCGCCCACAACGCCCAGGGAGCCGCCAGGGGCAAGGGTGAACGTGGCGTCGTTCAGGGCGGTCAGCATTTCCCCGCCCGGCAACTCATAGCGCCGGCCCAGGCCCTTGACCGAGAGCAGCGGCATGGTGCCGTCGGCCGCGGGCGCTGTCGGGACCTTGTCGAGCTCGATGCGCGGCGTGGCGCCGACCAGCTGGCGGGTGTAGTCCGCCTGCGGGCTCAAGAACACGTCGCATGCCGCGCCATGCTCCACAACTTCGCCCTTGCGCAAAACGTAGACCCGATCGCACAGGGAGGCGGCGAGGTTCAGGTCGTGCGTGATGAACAGCATGCCCATGGCCCGCGCCTGTTGCTGTTCGCGCAGCAATTCGAGAATCCCGGCCTGAGTGGTGACGTCCAGAGCTGTGGTCGGCTCGTCGCACAAGAGCAGTTCGGGCGAAGCGAGCAGCGCGGCCGCAATCATGACACGCTGGAGCATGCCCCCGGACAGCTGGTGCGGGTACTGCCGCATCATCTCTTTGGTCCGCCGCAGGCCCACCTGTTCCAGCTGCGTGATGGCCCGCTCGACCGATTCTTCCCGGCTCAGGCCACGCCATCTCACCAGCGTCTCGGTGAGGAAATCCCCCACCGTGCGTACCGGGTTGATGCCGGCGCGCGGGTCCTGGAAGATCATGGAGGCGCGGTTGCGGCGCAGTTGCAGCAACTTGGCCGCCGGGGCACTCGTCGTGTCCAGGCCCTGTACCTTCACAGACCCGGAAAGCCTGGAGGTTTCCGGAAAGAGCCCCAGAGCGGCCCGGGTGGTGAGCGATTTCCCGGAACCAGATTCGCCCACCAGGGCGACGGCCTCGCCATCGTCGACGTGCAGTGAGACCTCGTTCAGGAGCGCCCCGCGGCCGGGGAAGTGCAGCGTGAACTGGTCAATTTCAAGGAGCTTGCTCATGAAAGCTTGCCTCCAATCCGGTCGGAGAGTTCCTCACCGATGACGTTGATGGATACGACAATAAGAACGACGACGAGCGCGGGCAGAAGGGCCGGCAGCACGTGGCCGCCGAGCAGTGCGCCCCGGGCCTCCTCGATCATGGCTCCCCAGTCGGAGGTTGGCGGCTGGATGCCGAGGCCAATAAAGGACAGTGCCGCGAGGTCGGCGAGCACATAGCCGAAGTTGAGCGTGGACTGGGCGCCAACGGTGGGCACCAGGTTTGGCATCACCCGTCCCAGCACCACCCAGGGAGTCCGGAATCCCAGTACCCGGTAGGCCTGGACATATGGCCGGCTCCGTTCGGCGACCACCAACTGCTGCGTCAAACGCGCTACGTACGGGATGTAGCTGATGGTCATGGCCAGGATCGGCGCCATGAGGCCCTTGCCGAAGATGGCAATGGCCAGCATGGCGAGCAGCAGTGCGGGGAAGGCGAAGAGCAGGTCGAAGACGCGGGTCAGGATCCTGCTGATCCAGCCGTCCGTCCATCCGGCTGCCAGGCCCAAGAGCAGGCCCAGGACCGTGGACGCTGCCACCACAATCAACGGGCCGACGAGCGAGGTACGCCCCCCGAACATGAGGCGGCTGAGCATGTCGCGGCCCAGGGCATCGGTGCCGAGCAAGTGGGCGCTGCTTGGCCCGCCCAGCACGCTGGAAAGATCGACGAAGTCCGGATCGTACGGGGCCAGGACCGGGGCGAGCAGGGAGAGAAGCACGACGACGAGCGTTACCGTCACTGCCACCCAACCCGTGACCGACAGGAGGCTTCCGTAGCGGCGGGTCCTCAGGAGGGGAAGCGTTCCTGTGAGAGTCATCGGGACTCCGTTCCTGCGGCGATCCGCGGGTCAATGAGGGGTTGGATGAGATCGACTACCGTGTTGGCCAGGACGAATGCCGTGACAATGATCATGACGATCGCCTGAACCACCGCGAAGTCGAGCCGGTCGATCGACTGGACCAGAAGCTGGCCGATCCCGGTCAGGCCGAATGTCTGTTCCACGATGGCACTGGAGACCAGAAGGCCGGCGATCAGTACACCGCTCACTGTCAGGATGGGGCCCAGGGCGTTGCGGAGCACGTGCCGGAACACCACGGAACTGCGTGTGAGGCCGCGGCTGGTGGCCACCTCCACGTGTTCGCGGGTGAGTTGTTCGTTCATTGAGGAACGCGTCACCCGGGCCATGAAGGCAATGAAGGTCACGCCCAGCGCCAGGGCAGGGAGTGTCAGGTGCCAAAGCCGGCTCGGCCCTTCATCACCGCTGCCGAAGGAAGGAAACCATCCCAACTGGACCGCGAAGAGGGCGGTCAGGGCAATCGCCGCAACGAACGGGGGTATGGCACCGGCTGCCGTGACCGTGATGAGGATGAAGCGGTCCCAGCCGCCCTTGTTCAAGCTTGCGAGCATGCCGGCAATGAGGCCCAGGCCTGTGATGAAGACGGCGGCCAGGGCCACGAGTTCCAGCGTCACGGGCAGGCGGTTGAGCAGCACATCGCTCACGCTCTGGCGGTAGGTCAGCGAGCGGCCCCAGTCACCGTGGAGGATGCCTCCGATCCACGTGAAATACTGCTCGATCGGAGGCTTGTCCAGGCCGAACTGCTTGGTGATCTCCGCGAGGGCCTCCGGTTTGGGGCTCCGGCCGCGCAGGAGGAAGCGCGCCGGGTCGCCCGGCAGGACAAAGCGTGAGAAGAACACGATCAGTGAGGCGAAGAACAGGGTGATCAGCAGCGTTCCTACCTTGCGGAGCACCAGTGCTAATGGTGCCGCCGTCGGGCTTTTCTTCGTTGCGGGGGTCGGTGGGGCGGGTGGTGCTGCCAGTTGGGTCACAGCCACGGCTACCGGCCTCCAATCGTTGCTGCCCAGGGGTAGTACATGTAGTTGATCGACGGCGTCACGCCTGTGATGCGCTTGCCGAGCCACAGTGCGGTGACGGTCTCATAGAGCGGGGACCAGACCACGTCCTGGCTGGCGATTTTCGCCGCCTGGGCCGTGAGCCGGTTTCGCTCGGCGTCGTCTTCGGTGCCGACCGCGCTGTTGATGAGTTGGTCGTACTCGGCGTTGGACCAGCCACTGTAATTGCTGAAATCGCCGGTACGCAGCACGGAGTACATTTCAAGGGGTTCAGCGCTGGAGAGGTACCAGGACGTCTCGAAGAGATCGACACCCTTGCGGGCCTCGGGGTCGGAGAACAGCGTCGTGTACTTGTCATTGGACATGGTCTGAATCTCCGGTGCCAGGCCGATTTCCCGGGCAGCCGAAGCAACGGCACGCGAGGTGATGTCGAAGGCCGCGGTGAGAGACGCCGTCGCGTAGACGAATTTCTTGCCTGTAGCGCCGGCTTCCTTGATGAGGCGCCTGGCCTCGTCAAGGTTGTAGTCCTGTTTGTCGAGCGATTCGAAGGCCGAATTGACCGTGGAAGGCTGGGCACCCACCCATACGTTCTTGGTGGTCAGCGCATCGGTCGTCGTTCCGTAGCCCTGCTCTGCCGCCTGTAGGAGCGCTTCACGGTTGATGGCCATCATGAGGGCCTTGCGGACCCTGACGTCACCGAAGACGCCGTTGAGATTTGATGTGACCAGGCTTTGCACCGAAGTGTCGTTGCCAAAGTAGACGTTTCCGGCGTCTGTGTTTGCTTTGAGGATGTCCAGTGCGTTGGAGGGAACCTGCCAACTGCCATCGATCTCGCCGGTCTGCAGGGCGTTAACCCGTGCATTGGCGTCGGGGAGGATCTTAAAGGTCATCTGCTTCGCCTTGGCCCTGAGGCTTGGGTCCCAGTAGTCGTCGAAGCGCTTGAGCGTGATGCCCTCCCCGGCGTCCCAGTGGTCAAATTCAAAGGGGCCCGTGCAATTCACGCCTGCGGTGGCGTTGCCGTAGTCCGCGCCGTCCTTGGCGAGGGTCTTGGCGGATTCCACGACACCGGGCGCCCCGACCAGCGCGGAGTTCAAGGCGTAATCCGGGACACTGGTGGTGATGGTGACCTCGTAGTCGCCGGTCTTCTGGATGTCGGCCACTCGTTCAAAGGAGGAAGCCCAGAAGGAACCGACCTTCTCATCGACATGCCGCTTGAGCGAGGCCACCACGTCCGCGGCCGTCAGGAGGCTGCCGTCGTGGAAGTGGACTCCCTGCCGGATGGTGTACACCCAGGTCAGGTCGTCAGGGTGCTCAAATTTGGTTGCCAGTCCCGGCGCGGAGGTCAGGTCGGGGTTCCAACGGAAGAGCGATTCGCACATGTTTGCGAGGACCTGGTTGTCCGGGTAGTCGAACGCGTAGGCGTAGTCGAGCGAAAACGGCTCGGCGTAGAGCGCCCAGCTGAACTGGTCAATTTCCTTGTTGGGTTTGGGCGTCGAATTGCTCAGGGTGAATTTGGCGGCGACGGTGCCGCCCGCAGTTGTGCCGCACCCGCTGAGCATGAGGCCAATGGCCGAGCAACCAGCGACGACGGCGCCCAGCCGTCGACGCGATAAGCGTGTGGGAGCCATGCGCTTCCTTCCTCTAATCATGAAAGGCGCCCCGGTTCTATGACGGATCCAGCCGGGCAAAGACGCGCTCGCCGGCAATCCAGGTTTCGTCCACTTGGGCGGTGTGCAGTTCCTCCGCGGGGATGTCGAAGAGGTTCCGGTCAAGGATCGCCAGGTCGGCGAGGGCCCCGGGGCGGATGATGCCGGTGTCCGAGTCCAGGTGGTTGATCCACGCGGTGCCCTGGGTGTAGGCATCAAGGATCTGCTTGAGGGAGAGTTTGTTATGTTCCGGGCCGAGCGCTTGCTGCGCGCCACCTGGCTCCACTCTGTTCACGGCAACGTGGATGGCCAAGACGGGGTTGGGCGACGAGACTGCCCAATCACTTCCTGCGGCAAGATGTGCCCCTGCCGCCGCGAGTTCGCCGAAGGGGTAGTGCCTTTCCTCAGCATCGGCCTCCAGGAACGGCAGCGTCAGTACGTCCAATTGTTCTTCATGGCAGGCCCAGAGTGCTTGGAGGTTGGCTGCTGCCCCGAGGGCCGCGAAACGCGGCACGTCCGCAGTGCGGACCACCTGAAGGTGCGCGAGATGGTGGCGGTTAGTGCCGGGGCCATTGACAGTGCGTGCCTGCTCGACGGCGTCGAGCGCATTGGTGACGGCGCGGTCGCCCAGTGCGTGGAAGTGGACCTGGAACCCGTTGGCGTCGAGGTCTGTGACGAACTCCCGCAACTGCGCGGGGTCAAAGAACTCGATGCCGTGGTTGTCCGTGTGGTGTCCGTGGCGATCGCGGTACGGCGTGTGCATGGCGGCTGTGAAGTTCTCCGCCACCCCATCCACCATGACCTTCACCGTTGCCGCGGACAACCGCAGCGGATCGCAGGCGTCGGCGACACGATCGCGGCGCGCCAGGATTTCCGCGAGCTGTCCCCGGCCGGCAGAGCGATCCCACCATTGCGCTGCCCGGACGCGGACCCGGAGATCATCGGCGTCGAGCGCCTTGAGGTAAGTCTCCAGGGTGTCCCCGAATGGGCTCTGGGAGGTACCCACCCAGGCATCCTGCCACGCCGTGATGCCATAGGAGAGCATGAGCGCCTGCGCCCAGAGCAACCCTTCGTAGGCCTGTTCCGGGGAGATGCCCGGGTGCACGCGGTCAAAGAGTCCCAAGGCACCTTCATGGATGGTCCCTGCGGGGTAGCCGTCGGCCTCACGTTCGAGACGGCCGCCGTCGGGGTCCGGCGTCCCGGCGTCGATCCCCGCCAGTTCGAAGGCCTTTGTATTGGCCCAGGCCCCGTGGTGGTCCCGGTTCTGGACCAGCACCGGGCGGTCAGATACCACCGCATCCAGCATCTGCCGGGTGGGCGTCCCACCGGGAAAGCAGTCCATCGACCAGCCCGCGCCGATGATCCACGGCTCGTCTGGATGTGACTCGGCGTAGCGGCGCACCGCGGCCACTGCGTCTTCGGCACTGGTGGTCCGGGTGAGGTCGCACTGCAGGTGTTCGACCCCGGCCATGATCGGGTGGACGTGGGCATCTTGAAACCCGGGGATGAGGAGGCGTCCGCGCAGATCCACGCGGATTGTGGCGCTGGTGACCAGCGAGGCTAATTCCGCGCCGTCCCCTACTGCCAGTACACGCCCGCGGGCAACCGCCAGGGCGGCGCGGACAGGGCGCTCGTCCTCGCCCGTGTATATCCAACCGTTCTCAAAAATCGTCTCAGCGCAGGCCATGGGTTCCCTTCCTCGCAAACGTCTGGTGTCCTGCGTCACACTATGCGGCCAAAAACAGAATGTCAACGGCGTTGACAACGGCAATGACAATACCTTTGACTAGGAGTGCCGCGACTCGTGTACCGTGGGGATCGCACGCAGGGAAGAGAACTTCAGGAGAGGCGGTGATACGTGGCCCAGCCCAGGCCCGGTCGAGTCGAGGAACAACCCACGGACCGGCGAGTACGTCTCGATGCAGACATGATCGTCGACGCCGTGCTGGAACTTGCACGGGACGAACCCCAGTCCCGTTTCACGTTCAAAAGCCTCGGCGAGGCACTCGATGTGAACCCCACCGCCATGTACCGCCACTTCCGCAACCGGGACGCGATCCTGCGCGCGGCGCTGGACAGGCTCTTCTCCATGGCGCTTGAAGAAGCAACCGCTTCGGACGCGCCCCTGGACTGGCGGCCCCGCCTGGAGCGCTACCTCCACACCCTGATCGAAGTCTTCATCAAGTACCCGTCGATTGGCTGCGATGCCTTTGCCACCGACACCTTCGGCCAGGGCGAACTGCACTGCATCGAATTCGTCCTCGGTTGCCTGCGGGACGCCGGTCTATCCGGGGACCGGCTGGTGCACTACTACGGCGCGCTGGAGAGCTACACCCTGGGCCACGGATCCGGCATCGCCCAGGAAGTGCTGGCCAAACCGAGCTCGGACGGCCACGAGCCCTGGCTCCAGGCGGTTGCAGTCGCTTCGGTCAGCGGCTTCCCTCTGATCGAGGAACACCGCGATCGGCTCCTGAGGCTTGACGGCCTGAACGTCTTCTCCGCGGGCCTCAGCGCCATTCTCGATTCCGCCGAGCGCGAGGGCACCCGCTAGCCGGGAACCCTCCAACAGGGGGTCCGGTAGTAGGGAGCCGCGTCACGGGCGTCGCCCCGGCATCAACTACCCATCCATCCCCCGAGGGAGCATCATGTACCAATTCATCAACGGCCGCACCGAGCAGGGCACTTCCACCCACACGCACGACGTCGTGAACCCCGCCACCGGCGGGGTTGTGGCCACCGTGGACCTTGCCAGCGCGGCCGACGTTGACCGCGCTGTCGCGGCAGCCCGCGCGGCCTTCGCCACGTGGGCCCGCACGGCACCGGGGGAACGGTCCGCGATACTGCACCGTTTCGCGTCGATCCTGACGGAGCGAGCCGAGGAATTCGCCCGTGTGGAGAGCAGCCAGACCGGCAAGCCCCTCCGGTTGACCAGGGGTTTTGACGTCCCGGGCACGATCGACAACATTGAGTTCTTCGCAGGCGCCGCGCGCCACCTAGAAGGCAAGGCAACGGCCGAGTATTCGCCCGGGCACACCTCCAGCATTCGTCGCGAACCCATCGGCGTGGTGGGCTCAATTGCACCCTGGAACTATCCTCTGCAGATGGCGGCTTGGAAGATTCTTCCGGCCATCGCTGCGGGCAACACGATCGTCCTCAAGCCGGCCGAGATCACGCCCCTGACGTCGGTAATGTTCGCCCAAGTGCTCAGCGACGCCGGGCTGCCGCCCGGCGTCGTCAACGTCCTGGTGGGCACCGGTCCCGAAGTGGGCGCGGCACTGATGCGCCACGAAGGCGTAGACATGGTTTCCTTCACCGGATCCACCGCGATCGGCCGCACCGTGCTGGAAGCCGCGGCCGTCAACACCAAGCGGGTTCATCTCGAGCTGGGCGGCAAGGCGCCGTTCGTGGTCTTCGAGGACGCCGACGTGGACGCCGCAGTGCACGGCGCGGTCGCCGGGAGCCTGATCAACTCGGGCCAGGACTGCACGGCGGCCACACGGGCCATTGTGCACCGTTCCATCTATCAGGAATTCGTGGACAAGCTCGCGACGCGTTTCCGGGACATCCGCCTGGGCTTGCAGGACGACGAGGGCGCGGACCTCGGTTCCTTGGTCTCCGTCAAGCACCGCGAGCACGTCGCGGGAATGGTTGAGCGTGCCCGCGGCTATGCGAAGGTGCTCACCGGCGGCGAAATCCCCAGCGAAGGCGTCCTGGCCCGTGGTGCCTTCTACCCGCCAACGCTCATCATTGACGCCGCCCCGGACAGCGAGATCGTCAAGGATGAAGTGTTCGGCCCGGTGCTGGTGGTATTGCCTTTCGACGACGATGACGAGGCCATCCGCCTGGCCAACGACACTGTCTACGGGCTGGCGGCCTCCGCTTGGACCAGCAATGTGCACCGGGCCATGCGCGCGACCCGGGAGATCAACGCGGGCTGCGTGTGGGTCAATGACCACATCCCGATCATCTCCGAGATGCCCCACGGCGGCTTCAAGCAGTCCGGCTTCGGCAAGGACATGTCCGCCTACTCCTTCGAGGAATACACCCAGGTCAAGCACGTGATGTTCGAGCTGAGCGGCAGCGCGGAAAAGGACTGGCACCGCACCATTTTCCAGCTGCGCTGAAAATTCCGGGCCGGGGCCGGCGGCCCCTAGCCCGTGGCCTGCAGGGTCGCCTCAATGACGGCGGGCGAGAGTACGTGCTGGGTGACCATCTGGCTGGCACCGAGGATCGCGGCCTGGTCACCGGCCCGGGACACGCCGATCCGCAGGTGCGTCGTGGCCAGCGGCAGCGAGCGCCGGTAGACCACTTCGCGGACCCCGGCCATCAGATGCTCCCCGGCCTGGCCGAGGCTTCCGCCGATCACAATCACCGAGGGGTTCAGCAGGTTCACGACCGTGGAGAGGACGTCGCCGAGGTCCCTGCCGGCCTGCCGCAGCGCCTGGATGGCCTGCAGGTTCCCCTCGGCGACCAGGCGCAGCACATCACCGCCGTCGTGCGCCGGCAGGCCCTGCTGCGTCAGCGCCTTGGCGACGGCAGGCCCGGACGCCAAGGCTTCCAGGCACCCGTAGTTGCCGCAACGGCACAGCACGTCATCGCCGCGCGGAACCCGGACGTGACCAAGGTCGCCGGCCGTCCCGTTGGCCCCGCGCTGGAGCTCACCGCTGCTGATGATGCCCGCCCCGATGCCGGTGGCCACCTTGATGAACAGGAAGTTTTCGTCTCCGGGCCAGTGCGCCGTGCGCTCCCCCAGCGCCATGATGTTCACGTCGTTGTCCACCAGGACCGGGACCGGAAGGGACCGCTGGACATGGCGGACGACGTCGAACCCGTCCCAGCCGGGCATGATCGGCGGCTTCACCGGCATGCCGGTGGCGTGCTCCACCGGCCCCGGGAGCCCGATCCCGGCGCCGGCCAGATCCCCAATGCCCCGGCCGGCCCCGTCGAGCAGCTGCAGCCCTTCCTCGATCACCCGGTCCAGGACAACCACCGGGCCGTCGGCGACATCCTGCGCCAGCCGGCGCTCCGCGAGCACCGTCCCGCCGAGGTCCGTAACGGCGATGATCACGTGGGTGGCCCCGACATCCACCGCCAGCACGACGCGGGCGGCCGGGTTGAAGGCAAAGCGCGACGGCGGCCTGCCGCCGCTGGAGCTCGCCTCCCCCGCCGGGCCAACAAGCCCAGAGACCATCAGCGCGTCGACGCGGGAAGCGACAGTGGACCGGGCGAGCCCGGTGGTCACGGCCAGCTCCGCGCGGGTCCGGGCCTTGCCGTCGCGCAGGAGCTGGAAGAGGTCTCCGGCGCGGGACAGGCTGCCGCCGGCCCCGGGGGCTGCGGGCTCGGTGCCGGTGGGCGTACTCATGAGTAAGTGATAGCACGGAGATCTTCTGCATGTCACGCTTCACAAAGATCGACACGTGGTTTCCAACTTTTGCTTGACGCCCGGCAAAAGCTTCCTTAGCTTAGAGCCATCGTGTTCCTCCGCTCCAGACAAATCATCTCGCTGCCCATGGGCGTGCAGTCCTTCCTCGCGCAGAATCAAACGGAGTGGACGCCCCCTTCCCGCTGTCAGGGCTGTCCCTCTCACCTTCGAAGCCGAACTCGTGCAAAGGAATCCCGTGTCTTACTCAATCCAGCTCTACACCCTCCGCAACGCCCTCCAGGAAGACCTGCCCGGCACCATCAAAAAGGTCGCCCAGCTCGGCTTCACCCAGGTTGAGCCCTACAACTTCGTGGCGACGGCCGCCGAGCTCGGCGCCGCCCTGAAGGAAAACGGCCTGACCGCCCCGTCCGGCCACGCCCCGCTGCTGAGCCAGGACCAGGACGAAATCTTCGCCGCGGCCAAGGAGTTGGGCATCAGCACGGTGATCGATCCCTACCTGCCAGCCGAGCACTGGCAGTCGGCCGAGGACATCCAGGCCACCGCAGCGAAGCTCAACGCCGCGGCCAAGAAGGGCGCCGGGTACGGCATCCGCGTCGGCTACCACAACCACGCCTGGGAGCTGGAGTCCAGCATCGAGGGCCAGACCGCGCTGGAGTACTTCGAGGGACTCCTCGACCCGGAACTCGTCCTGGAAGTGGACACCTATTGGGCGGCCGTCGGCGGCCAGGACCCGGTGCAGCTGCTGCAGCGCCTCGGCGACAGGGTCAGGTTCATCCACATCAAGGACGGCCCCGTCTCCACGGACACCAAGGCGCAGCAGCCGGCCGGGCAGGGCAAGATCGCCGTGTGGGCCGTCATCGCCGCGGCGGAGTCCCTCGAAGTCGGCGTCGTGGAATTCGACGACTACTCCGGCGACATCTTCGATGGCATCGCCCAGAGCCTCGACTATTTGCAGAGCGGTGCCGCCGGCGCCCAGGGCGTGAACGCATGAGCGCCGCAGCGAACCGGGTAACGGTGAACCAGGTATCACCGAACCGTGCCACCGGCCGCGGCCCGGTGGGCGTCGCCGTCATCGGCGCAGGCAACATCAGCAAGCAGTACCTGGACAACCTGACAGTCTTTCCCGACCTTAAGGTCCACGTGATCGCCGATCTCTTCGAAGAGGCGGCCGAGGCGCGGGCCAAGGAATACGGCATCCCGGAGTGGGGCGGGGTGGACGCCGCCCTGAACCACCCCGACGTCGAAATCATCGTCAACCTGACCATCCCGGCGGCGCACGTGGAAGTGGCCACGGCCGCCGTCAACGCCGGCAAACACGTCTGGACGGAAAAGCCGTTCTCGCTGGACCGCGATTCCGGCCTGGGCCTGCTGAAATTGGCCGACGCCGCGGGGCTGCGGCTGGGCTGCGCCCCGGACACGTTCCTGGGCGCCGGGCTGCAGACTGCCCGGCGGCTGATCGAACGCGGCGACATCGGCACCCCGCTGACGGCCATGACCACATTCCAGACGCCCGGGCCGGAATCCTGGCACCCCAACCCCGCGTTCCTGTTCCAGCACGGCGCCGGGCCCCTGTTCGACATGGGCCCCTACTACCTCACGGCCCTGGTGCAGACCTTCGGCTCCGTTCGCCGCGTGGCCGCGACCGGTTCCAAGGCCAAGGAGGTCCGGGTCATCGGTTCCGGGCCCAAGGCCGGCGAGGAATTCACGGTCGAGGTCCCCACCCATGTGTCCGCCATGGCCCAGTTCGAGTCCGGTGCGTCCTCCCACAGCGTGTTCAGCTTCGAGTCCCCGCGGCTGCGGATGGGCTTCGTGGAGATCACCGGGACCGAGGCCACCATCTCGCTGCCCGATCCAAACTACTTCGACGGCGACATCAAGCTCTGGTGCGCCGGCGACGAGGAATGGACCATTATTCCGGCCACCGGCCCCAGCCAGGGCCGCGGCATGGGCGTGCTGGACATGGCCCGCTCCATCCGCGCCGGCGTCCCGCACCGCGCCACCGGCAACCTCGCCTACCACGTCCTGGACACCATGGTCTCGATCTCCGAATCGGTCGATTCCGGCACCTTCATCGACGTGGAAAGCTCCGCCCCCGCCTCCGCAGCCCTCCCCGAGGACTGGGACCCCACCGCTTCCACACTCTAGGAACCAGCAATGAACTCCCAGGAAACCAGCCCCGGCCCTCCCACTTTGGGAGTGGCCATGATCGGGTACGCGTTCATGGGCAAGGCCCACTCGAACGCCTGGCGGAATGTTGCCAGCTACTTCGACGTCCCGGCGTTCGAACGGTGCGTCCTGGTCGGCCGCGACCGGGACGGCGTCGCCGAGGCGGCCGCAAAGTACGGCTGGGCCGAGTCCGCCACGGACTGGCGCGAGGTGATCGCCCGCGATGACATCCAGATCGTCGATATTTGCGCGCCGGGGTTCATGCACGCGGAAATCGCCATCGCCGCGCTGGCCGCCGGCAAGCACGTCCTGGTCGAGAAGCCGCTGGCCAACACCCTCGCCGAGGCCGAGGCCATGGCGGAGGCGGCCCGGGCCGCGCAGGAGGAAGGCGTGCAGTCCATGATCGGCTTCAACTACCGCCGAGTCCCGGCCCTGGCGCTGGCCCGGGAGCTGATCGCGGAGGGCC
>NZ_KI914962.1:54578-59633 GCF_000520575.1 Arthrobacter sp. I3 | reverse complement strand
GTGCCCATGACCTGGCGGCTGAACAAGGACACCGCCGGGTCCGGCGCGCTGGGCGACATCGCCTCGCACGCGATCGACCAGGTGCTGTTCCTCCTACGCGAGCCGGTCACCGAGGTCTCCGGCCGGCTGCACACCTTCACCCGGCAGCGCCCGGGCGCTGCCGGCCTCGAGGAGGTGACGGTCGACGACGCCGCCTGGGTCATGCTGACCCTCGCCTCCGGGGCCATCGCCTCCGTGGAGGTCTCCCGGGTGGCCACCGGACAGAAAAACTCGCTGAAGCTGGAGATCTATGGTGACAAGGGTGCCTTGCTGTTCGACTTGGAGGACCTGAACGAGCTCGGCTTCCTGGACGCCACACTGCCGGTCCGCGAACAGGGCTTCCGCCGCATCCTGGTCAGCGAACCCGAGCACCCGTACCTTGAAGCATGGTGGCCGCAGGGCCACGTGATCGGCTGGGAACACACGTTCACGCACGAGATCCGCGACTTCCTCGTCGCGGTGGGCACCGGAACCCAGCCGTCGCCGTCGTTCGAGGACGGCCTGAGCGTCCAGCGGATCCTCGCGGCCGTGGAGGAAAGCGCCGCCGCCAAAGGTTCACTCATCCAGCTCACCCCGTCCGCACGGACCACCCAGACCACTACCGAAGGAGCCTGACATGCCCCGCCCGTACACCCTGTTTACCGGCCAGTGGGCCGACCTGCCCTTCGAGGAAGTCGCCCGCCTGGCCTCCGGCTGGGGCTACGATGGCCTGGAAATCGCCGTCTCCGGCGACCACCTGGACGCCTGGCGCTGGGACGAGCCCGGCTACGTCGAGTCCAAGCTGGCTGTGCTTCAGAAGTACAACCTCAAGGTCTGGGCCATCTCCAACCACCTCAAGGGCCAGGCCGTGTGCGATGACCCGATCGACTTCCGGCACGAGGCGATCGTCGGGGCCAGGGTCTGGGGCGACGGCGACCCCGAGGGCGTCCGGCAGCGCGCGGCTGAGGAAATGCAACACACCGCCCGGCTCGCCAAGGCCCTCGGCGTCGACACCGTGGTCGGGTTCACCGGATCCTCGATCTGGCAGTACGTCGCGATGTTCCCGCCCGTGCCGGAGAAAGTCATCGAGGCCGGCTACCAGGACTTCGCGGACCGCTGGAACCCCATCCTGGACGTCTTCGACGACTGCGGTGTCCGCTTCGCGCACGAGGTCCACCCCTCCGAGATCGCCTACGACTACTGGACCACCGTCAGGACCCTCGAGGCGATCAGGCACCGTGCGGCCTTCGGCCTGAACTGGGACCCGTCGCACTTCATGTGGCAGGGCATCGACCCGGTCTCCTTCATCTGGGACTTCAAGGACCGGATCTACCATGTGGACTGCAAGGACACCAAGCTGCGGCCCACCGGCCGGAACACCGTTCTGGGCTCGCACCTGCCCTGGGGGGACCCGCGCCGCGGCTGGGACTTCGTCTCCGCCGGCCGCGGGGACGTGCCTTGGGAATCCTCGTTCCGGGCACTGGCAGCGATCGGCTACGACGGCCCCATCTCGATCGAATGGGAGGACGCGGGCATGGACCGGCTCCACGGCGCCCCCGAAGCCCTCGCCGCGCTCAAGAAGTTCGACTTCCCGGCCTCGAACACCTCCTTCGACGCCGCCTTCAAGCAGTAAGAGACCGGCCGGAAAGCGGCAATAGTGAACGCTCGTTCACTTCTTGACGGATCAGAACCGGTGCTGTAACAGTTAGCTCGTGGAGGGCGCATCGATGGAGAACCACAACGAAACTGATGCCGTGAATGCTTCCGAGGCGCTCCATTCCGGCTCTCCGGCTCCCCCGCCAATCCTGGAAGTCCGCGGACTGACCAAGAGTTTTTTCGGCGTACCCGTACTGGAGGATGCCCATCTCAGCCTTCACCGGGGCCAGGTACACGGGCTCGTGGGGGAAAACGGCGCGGGCAAGTCCACCCTGATGAAGGTGCTGGCCGGGGTGTACCAACCCGACGCCGGAACCGTACTCCTGGACGGCCAGGAAGTGACTTTCAGCCATCCCACGAAGGCACACGAAGCGGGGCTGTCATCGGTGTTCCAGGAGTTCAACCTCCTCCCCGACCGGACGGTGGCCGAGAACATCTACCTTGGCCGGGAGCCGCGCCGCGGACTGCTCGTGAACAAGACCCTGATGAATTCGCAAACGGCGGAGTTGCTTGACTCCCTGGGGATCGCCGCCATCCGGCCCAGCACGCAGGTGCGGAGCCTGACGGTGGCTGAGCAGCAGGTAGTGGAGATCGCGAAGGCGGTCAGCTACGACGCCCGGATCATCTCCATGGACGAACCCACTGCGGCCCTGGCCGGCGCCGAGGTCGGACTTCTCTACGAGATAGTGGCACGCCTCCGTGAACGTGGCACGGCCATCCTCTACGTCTCCCACCGGCTCCGCGAAGTTTTCGACCTTTGTGACGTCATCACCGTCCTGAAAGACGGCAAGGTGGTCAGCACCCTACCCGCTTCCAAACTCGACGACGCCCAGCTGGTCCGGCTAATGGTGGGCCGGCCCATCTCGGCGTTCTTCCCGGACAAGTTACCCCGGGAGGATCTGACGCCAGACGGTCCCGAGGAGAAGCCGATCCTCGAGTTGCAAGGCGCCGGAAACGGCCAGCTGGACGGGATCAGCCTCAGTATCCAGCCCGGCGAGATTGTCGGCCTGGCAGGACTTCAAGGGTCCGGGCGCACGGAATTGCTTCATGGCATTTTTGGCGCAGCACCGTTCACCCGCGGAACGATGAAAATGGCCGGTGGGGGGCTGCTGCCCAAGTCGCCCCGCCAAGGCGTGCGGGCCCGGATGGCCCTGATCACAGAGGACCGCAAGGCTGAGGGCCTGAGCCTGAACCAGTCCATCCTGGACAACGCACTCAGTGTCATCAGGTCGGTCTTTCCGCGCCGCACGGGAGCCGTCAGGACAGAAATCCCGGGCGTATTCTCCTCCCTCGAGGTTATCGCCCGGGACCTGGACCAGGAGGTGCAGTACCTGTCGGGCGGCAACCAGCAAAAAGTGGTCCTCGCCAAGTGGCTGGCTATCCGCCCCCTGCTCGTCCTGCTGGATGAACCCACCCGTGGCATTGACGTGGGAGCCAAGGTGGCGGTGTACCGGCTGATGCGCCAGCTCGCGGCGGAGGGCAAGGCCATTTTGATGGCCTCCAGCGAGCTTCCGGAGGTTATCGGAATGTCGGACCGGATCCTTGTCATGCGTGATGGCCGGCTCGTCGGCGAACTGCCTGCCGGTACGTCGGAAGAAGCCATCCTCCAGCTGGGAACCGGCGCCAGGACAGCACCCGAAGGAGAGGCATGAAACAACGAGCAAGCTTCTTCCAGAGACTGTCTTCCACGCAGATCGTCTACCTGGTGGCGCTGGTGACACTCATCCTGGGAGTGTTGCTGGTGAACTCCATCGGGCGGAGTTTCTTCAGCCCAGGAAATATCTCGAGCATCCTGACAGGAACCAGTGTTCTGGGCTTCATCGCGATCGGCCAGACACTGGTCATCCTGGCAGGCAGCCTGGATCTGTCAGTTCCCTACGTCACCAGCTTGGCCAGCCTCATCGCTGCCGGGGTGATGGCCAACAATCCAAACAACGTCTTGTCCGGAGTCCTGCTGACGCTGGGCACCGCAGCGGTCATTGGACTCGCGAACGGGCTGATCGTCGCCCGCCTGAATGTGCATGGATTCATCGCCACGCTTGGTGTGGGCCTGATCATCAGTGGCTTCCTCGCCACCAATTTTAAGGGCAGCTTCGGCGAGACACCGCTTGCGTTCCGCCTCGTCGGAGCCACGGGGATCGGCCCGGTCCCGATCTCCACGATCATCATGCTGGCCTGCGCGGGCCTGGCCGGCCTGCTCCTGCACCGCACCCGCGTCGGCCACCACCTGTACGCTGTCGGCGGCGACATTGCCGTCGCCCGTACATCCGGAATCCGCGTTGACGTGCCGGTCATTACGGCGCATGTCATCTGTTCAGTACTGGCGGGAATGGCAGGGCTGCTCCTTGCCAGCAGGCTGGGCGTGGGCAGTCCCACTGTGGGTTCCCAGGGCGGCTACGACCTGCTCTCCATCGCAGCAGTTGTGCTCGGGGGCACGTTGCTCTCCGGCGGCAAGGGGACTATCACCGGCACCCTCGGCGGCGTGCTGATCTTTGCCATGTTGGACAACATCATGTCCGTCATGCAGGTCAACCCGTTCCTGAAGGATGTGGTCAGGGGCGTAGTCATCGTAGTCGCCGTCGCCGTCTATGCCCGTCGCCGGATCGTAAGCAGACCGGAACGGTTCCCCGCAAAAGGGTCCGTGGAAACGCCCGCGGCCCAGCCTGTGCCCGTGGAGGGGCCATGAGTACGGCTTTGAACTCCGAGCGCAGCGCGATTCTCAAGCAGAACCGTGCCAGCCGTTCCGAGCGGCTCCTGCGCGCCGTGCGCACCCCCGGCGGCGCCGTCTTCGTCCTGCTGACCGGCCTCCTGGCGACGATCATCGTCCTAAACCCGTCCTTCGGGGAGCCGGGTTCCTTCATCCGGTTCGTCGGCAGGACTGCCCCCATTGCCATTGCCGCCATCGGCCAGTACTTCGTCATTGTCGCCGGGGAATTCGACCTGTCGATGGGATCGGTCGTGACGATGCAGGTCATCGTTGCCGGCAACCTGATACGGCAGGACGATTCCAAGGTGATCCCCGTGCTGGTCCTGATGCTGGTGCTGGGCGCCTTCATCGGACTGGTGAACGGATTGATCACAACCTTGCTAAAAGTCCCGAGTTTCATTGTCACGCTGGGCATGATGCTGGCGCTTCTCGGGCTGGTCCTCTACTGGACCGGCGGCGCGGCCCAGGGGAACCCTGCGGACAGCTTCCGGCAGATCGGGCGCGGCGGCATCCAGGACGTTCCGGTTCTGGACATCATTCCGTACCCGGTCATTATCCTGACAGCGGCGGCGGTCGCGGGGTTCGTCCTGATGCGCCGCCCCTACGGCCGCATGCTTATCGCGGTCGGGGACAATCCTTCGGCGGCCGCACTCGCCGGCTCGCGCGTCTGGTGG
>NZ_KI914962.1:51384-54478 GCF_000520575.1 Arthrobacter sp. I3 | reverse complement strand
TGGGTGCGGACGCGGGCCTTCATGATGTCTTCGCTGTCGGCCACCGTGGCCGGCATCCTGCTCGTGGGTTACGCGGGCGTGCATCCGTCGGTTGGGCGCGGGTACGAGTTCACGGCGATTACCGCCGTCGTCCTCGGGGGCGTTGTGCTGGGCGGGGGGCGCGGCTGGGTCCTGTCCGCCGCGGCGGGGGCGTTCGCCCTCGAGTCCTTGTTTACCCTTCTGAACTTCATGGGTCTCCAGGCGACGTGGCGGGACACGGTCCAAGGAGCAATCATCATCATCGCCGTGGCCGCAGCATCCAGGTCGTGGCAGCGCAAGCGCAAGGGGGCCAGTTCCGCTGCCCATGACGAACAGCACCAAATGGCCGCAGCACCCACGCCCGCCGAGGGCACCGAACAAGGAGGAAGAGTCTGATGCGCAATAACTCTGTCCGCGCGATCGCCCTTGCCGCAGCATTGCCGCTGGTGGCCCTGACCGGATGTACCACCGAACCATCCGTCACCCAAACGACAGGGACTGGCACCGGCTCTGCGGCGGCATCCAGTCCGGCAAGCAAAGACTGGTTTGACCAGTCGCTCTACGACACACAGAACCAGCAGCGGTCGGCAACCTTTGAAGGGAACCCGGAGCAGCCCTATCTGCAGTACATCGCGGGCCCGATGAGGGACACGTCCAAGTTCAAGGCCCCGGGAGCGCACAAGGTCTGCTTCGCCAACGCCTCCATCTCCAACCCCTGGCGGCAAACCGGGTGGATCACCATGAACCAGCAGCTCAAGGCACTCCAGGGCACCGGCGTCATTTCTGAAATGGAGACCCGGGACGCCAAGGACAATGACAACACCCAAATTGCCGACATTGACTATTTCATCGCCGAGGGCAAATGCGATGCGTTCGTCATTTCACCTAATTCCACGGCCGCCCTCACCCAAGCCGTTGAACGTGCCTGCGAGACAGGCAAACCCGTGGTGGTGTTTGACCGCGGTGTAGAGACTGACTGCGCCACCACGTTCATCCACCCGATCGGTGGGTTCGCCTGGGGCATCGACACCGCCACTTTCCTGAGTGAAAGGCTTCAGTCCGGGGACAAGGTCGTTGCCCTTCGCATCCTCCCGGGTGTGGATGTCCTGGAGCACCGCTGGGCGGCGGCCAAGAAGATCTTCGAGGAAAAGGGAATTCAGGCCAAGGACTACTTCACCGGCGCCGACCCCACGAAGATCAAGAACATCATCTCCGATGAATTGGCCACAGGTGACGTCAAGGGCGTGTGGATGGACGCCGGAGACGGTGCGGTGGCTGCCCTCGAGGCCTTTGAGGATGCCGGCAAGAAGCTGCCCGTGATGACCGGCGAAGATGAGATGAGCTTCCTGACCAAGTGGAAGCAAACCGGGATCGACGCCATGGCCCCGGTCTATTCCAACTTCCAATGGCGGACCCCGCTGCTGGCCTTGGAAAAGGTCTTCAAGGGCGAGCCGATTCCGGCCGAATGGGTCCTGCCGCAGAAGCCCATCCTTAAGGACGAACTGGACCAGTGGCTACAGCGTAACCAGGGCATGCCCAGCGGGCACTACGCCAAGTTCGGCGGCGAGGACCTGGCCGGCTACCCGGAGGTCTGGCAGAAACGGCAGATTCCCTGACGCGGCCCCCGCGGTCCCGCGAAATACCCCCTCCCCGCGGGACCGCCGCGTCTGGAACAGTCGGCAGGACAAACAGATGGAAGGAGACAGCTTGGAGCGTCTGACCGGAATCAGCACCTGGGTCTGGGAATCCCCCTTGACCGACTCCAACCTTCCCGGGCTGTTGGCGAAAATCGCCACCATAGGGTTTGACGCCGTCGAACTGCCGCTGGAAAACGAGGGCGATTTCACGTCCGCAGCAGTGGTGGAATCCCTCGAGAGAAACGGGCTGAAACCGTTCGTGGTGGGGGCCATGGCACCGGGGCGAGACCTGGTGGCGGCGGATCAGGCTGCCGTGGAAAGGACCCAGGCCTACCTGTCAGCCTGCATCACCATGGCCAGCAGCATCGGTTCGCCTACTGTCTGTGGGCCGTTCTACTCCCGAACTGGCCGGGTCTGGCGAATGTCGCGGGAGCAGCGACGGGACGCCTACGCGGAGCTGCGCCGAAACCTCCAGCCGGTCGCGGCCCTGGCTCAGGAGGCGGGCGTGGTGCTTGGCATCGAACCCTTGAACAGGTATGAAACATCGCTGATTAACACGGTGGACCAGGCACTTGAGGCCCTTGGACCCCTGCTCGGGAACGGAGTCGGCATCGCGTTGGACAGCTACCACCTTCACATCGAGGAGCGTTCGGTGGCCGCGGCGGTCCGGACCGCCGGAGAGCATCTGGTGCACGTGCAAGTCTGCGGCAACGACCGCGGCGCGCCCGGTGGGGACCAGACCGATTGGAAAGGCTTCCTGCAGGTCCTGAATGAAGTGGGCTACACGGGGCCCCTCAACATTGAAAGTTTCACGGTCGACAATGCCGCCATTGCCGTCGCGGCGTCGATCTGGCGTCCCCTGGCTCCAAGCCAGGACGAGTTGGCTGAAAGTGGCCTGGCTTTCCTGCGCAGCCTGTGAGTGCGCTGCAGGGCATGGCGACCACCACCGCTAGAGTCTTCTAGGGACAGCCAACGCCGCTGGATGCGCCGTTTGACGGCGTTGGCCGGAGAGAAATTCACCATCTGCCGGGAGATCCCCCATGACCCACATACTCCGAACAGCCACCGCGGACGACGCCGGGAAGCTGGCCGCACTCGCGGCCGTCACCTTCCCGCTCGCGTGCCCGCCGGAATCCCGGCCGGAGGACATCGCGGCGCACCTCGCCAATACCCTCAGCGAGGCCAACTTCCGGGCCTATCTGGCAGATCCGGCGGTCACGGTGCTGGTGATCGACGCCGACGGCGACCTCCGCGGCTACAGCCTGCTGGTGGCCCGTCCCGCCCGGGACCCGGAGGTGGCCGCGGTCCTGAGTGAACTGCCGTGCACCGAGCTCAGCAAGTGCTACGTCCACCCGGAGCACCACGGGCTCGGCGCCGCGGCCGAACTGATGCACGCCAGCATCGGCGCGGCCGCGGCGGCCGGCGCCCGCGGGCTCTGG
>NZ_KI914962.1:45367-51284 GCF_000520575.1 Arthrobacter sp. I3 | reverse complement strand
CGGGCCATCCGGTTCTACGAAAAGTCCGGCTTCCGCAAGGTCGGCACCAAGTCCTTCCAACTGGGCACCACCGTGGAACACGACTTCGTGATGGAGCGCCCGGTTGCGCCGTGACGAAGCCGACAGGCCACCGGGGAATGGACCCGGCGGCGGCGCGGTTGTTGCGGGCATGAAGATTGAGATCTGGTCCGACGTCGCCTGCCCCTGGTGCTACATCGGCAAACGCCGTTTCGAAACCGCCCTCGCGGCCTTCCCGCACCGTGATTCCGTGGAGGTGCAGTGGCGCAGCTACCAGCTGGACCCCACGCTCCCGGAGCACTACGACGGCACCGAACTGGACTATCTCAGCACGCGCAAGGGCATGGCTCCGGCGCAGGTATCGCAGATGTTCGAGCACGTTGCGGCCCAGGCCAAGGGCGAAGGGCTGAACTACCGGTTCGACGCCGTCGTGGTCGCCAACAGCTTCACGGCCCACCGGCTGATCCACCTCGCGGCCGCCCATGGCAAGCAGGACGCTGCGAAGGAACGCCTGCTCAGCGACCACTTCGAGCACGGCAAAGACATCGGCAGCCAGGAGTACCTGACCGCTCTGGGCCTTGACCTCGGACTCGACGCCGGCGACCTGGCCGAACTGTTCAGCACGGACACCTACGCGGACGCCGTCCGCAACGACTTCGCCGAGGCCCGCGCCCTGGGCATCAGCGGTGTCCCGTTCTTCGTGATTGACCGGAAGTTCGGACTCTCCGGCGCCCAGCCCGCCGGAACCTTCACCGCCGCCCTCGAGCAGGCGTGGCAGGACAGCCACCCGCTGGTCATGGTGGGCGCCGGTGCGGAGGCTGCGGACGCCACCACCGATTCCCGTGCGGAATCCGGCGCCTGCGGCCCGGACGGCTGCCCCGTCTGAGCCCGGCATCGTCGAAGTCGCCGGAAGTTTCCGGCGACTTGGGGCGTTTCCGGCGATCTCCCGGCACTGGCGGCATCCTGCGGCTTCGGGCGGCCCGGCCTAGAGTGGATCATGGACACTTCGGCCGGACCGGACGGACCCCGGACCTCCCTTTTTACCGACCACTATGAGCTGACCATGTTCCAGGCGGCCCTCCACTCCGGGGCCGCGCACCGCCGGTCCGTCTTCCAGGCCTTCGCCCGGGGACTGCCGGTCGGGCGCCGGTACGGCATCGTGGCCGGCACCGGCCGGCTCCTTGAGGGGATCGCGAACTTCCGCTTCGACGAGGACGACCTCGCCTTCCTGGCCGCCACCGGCGTGGTCCATGAGGACACCGTGGAGCACCTGGCCGCCTTCCGGTTCTCCGGCGACATCTGGGGCTATCCGGAGGGCGAGGCATACTTCCCGCATTCCCCCGTCCTGATCGTCGAATCGACGTTCGCCGAGGCCTGCGTCCTGGAGACCTACGTCCTGTCAGTGCTGAACCATGACAGCGCCATCGCCTCGGCCGCATCCCGGATGACCAGCGCCGCCGGCGGCAGGCCCTGCATTGAGATGGGCTCCCGCCGCACGCACGAGGAAGCGGCCGCTGCGGCGGCCCGCGCGGCTGTCATCGCGGGCTTTTCCGGCACGTCGAACCTGGCCGCCGGGCGGCGTTACGGCCTGCGGACCATCGGCACCGCGGCCCACTCCTTCACCCTGCTCCACGACTCCGAGCGCGACGCCTTCGCGGCGCAGCTGGCATCGCTCGGGTCCGGCACCACGCTGCTCGTGGACACGTACGACGTCGAAGCGGCGGTCCGCACCGCCGTCGACCTTGCCGGAGACAAACTTGGGGCCATCCGGCTGGACTCCGGAGACCTCGTGGCCCAGGCACGGTGGGTCCGGGAACTCCTGGACAGCCTCGGCAACGTGCACACCAGGATCGTGGTGACCTCGGACCTGGACGAATTCGCCGTCGCCGCGCTCCGCTCCGCCCCGGCCGATTCGTACGGCATCGGCACGTCCCTGGTGACCGGATCCGGGGCGCCAACGGCCGGGATGGTCTACAAGCTGGTGAGCCGGGCCGGTGACTCCGGTGAGCTGGCTGCCGTGGCGAAGACCTCGAAGGACAAGATCAACATGGGCGGGCGCAAATTCGCCGTGCGCCGCCTCGACCACCGCGGCACCGCCACCCACGAGGTCCTCGGCGTGGACCACCCGCCGGCCGCCGGAAGAAACGGACGCCCCCTCCTGCAGCAGTTCATGAAAGACGGCGAAATCGTGCCCGGCTGGACCGGCCCGGACGCGGTGGGGCGGGCGCGGGACCGGCACACAGCCTCCATGGCGGAGCTGCCCCGGGTGGTGGACAGGCTGCAGCCCGGCGAGCCGGCCATCCCCACCATCTACGAATAAAGCCCGCTAAGGCGACGCAAGACCCAAATCCCGTTCCGGAAGGACCGCGACCTAGTCTGACGTCCGGTGCAGGGCAAAGATGCCGCCGTAGGCGGGCTGGTCCAAGCGTTGCCGGTCACTGTCGGTGTATTCACTCAGCACAGCGTGGATGCGCGTGGTGAGGTCCTCAGCATCTTCTTCGGAGAGATGCAGAATGAAGCGTGAGAGGCTGGCGAGCGCGTCCGGTCCTGCTTCCGTCAGCTCTTCCCGGAACGCCTCAAGCGGGGCCAGCGGACCGGCTGGACCGGCTTCACTCAGTGCGGTGTCCAGCTTCCAGGACCGCCCCGTGGAACGATACGGCTTCTCCAGCGCGCCACTCTCGCCCGTGCGGACCCCGGCGGGTTCTAGGAACCCCGTTGAGAGCAACTGCCGCACGTGATAAAGCACCGTTCCCGGATCCTGGCCCAGCCGGTCGGCGAGTTGTTTGTTGGTCAGTTCGTGGAGCCCGCACAGGCGCAGGATCCTCAGGCGCAGCGGATGGGCCAATGCCTTAATTTCCCGGTCGCTCGCGACGGGTCTTTTTTGGTCCGCGCTCGGCTGCTCTGCGTCCGTCATGCCCCAATCCTACAATCCGATGTACTGGATTCAATCACCTTGAATTTTCTCAATCACTGTGGAATGGTCCACCTATGACTAGTCACGCTGCGCAGGTGAAGGAACGGCATCGTGCGCCGCTGGGTCCGTCCTACTGGAAGCTGTGGACCTCGTCCGGGCTCTCGAACCTCGCGGACGGCGTCTTCAAGATCGCGCTGCCGCTGCTGGCCATTCAGTTCACCCAGTCACCCACCCTGGTTGCCGGGCTGAGCGTCGCAGCGACGCTTCCCTGGCTCCTCTTCGCCCTCACTGCCGGCGCGCTGGCCGATCGGCTGGACCGGCGCAAGCTCATGTTGTGGGCCAACCTCAGCCGGGCGGTGCTGCCTGCCCTGCTGGCCGCCGTCGTGTTGCTGGATGTGGGCTCCATTTGGGCGCTGTACGTTGTCGCACTGATGGTGGGTGTGGCTGAGACGCTCTACGACACCTCCGCGCAGTCGATCATGCCCCAGCTGGTGCGCAGGGATCAGCTCTCGCGCGCCAACGGCCGGCTCTACGCCGTCGAGCTCACCACCAACCAGTTCATTGGTCCCCCGCTGGGCGGGCTGCTGGTGGCCATGGGCCTGGTCGCGGGCGTTGCCGTGCCGGCGGCCCTGTGGCTTGCGGCCGTTGGCGGCCTGCTCCTGGTCCCGGGGGCATTTCGCACAGAACGTGAGCAGAAGACGACACTGCGATTCGACATTGCTGAGGGGCTGCGGTTCCTCTGGAACCAGAAGATCCTGCGCACCCTCGCGGTGATGACCGGGGTGTTCAACTTCGCATCCAGCGCGGCTTTCGCGGTCTTGGTGCTGTTTGCCGTGGGCCCGGCTTCACAGATGGGGCTGTCCGAAGTGGGGTTCGGCCTGCTGTTGACCACCTCCGCTCTCGGCGCCTTCGTTGGCTCGTTCATGTCCGAGTGGGTGGAGGCCAGGCTCGGCCGGTCGACGTCCCTGATGCTCACGATCTTCGGGGCCGCGCTGTTCGTAGGTGCGCCCGCCCTGACCGACAACCCCTATGTTCTTGGCCCAATCTTCTTTGTGGGCGGCATGCTGATCGTGCTTTGGAACGTCATCACCGTATCCCTGCGCCAGCGCATTACTCCCAACCGCTTGCTGGGCAGAGTCAACAGCGCCTACCGCCTGCTGGCGTGGGGCACCATGCCGCTTGGTGCAGCAGCCGGCGGTCTGCTGGCCCAATGGCTGGGCCTGCAGGTCATGTTCGGCATCATGGGAGTGCTGACGCTCGCGCTACTGGGGATGATGCCCGTCCTCACGAACAAGGCAATGGCCGCCGCCGACGTCGAATCCTAAGTTGCTGCCAGGGGCGCGGATCGGGCATCCGCGCCCCTTGTTTGGTGCCGGATGGCTGTCAGCTGTCGATCGAGGCCATGTTGGCTTCGTCGTGGCGTTCCCCCGCGGCGGGCCGGAGCGCGTTCAGCCGCTCCAGCTGGTCACGGGTGAGTGCGATCCCGTCGGCCGCGGTGTTTTCCTCGACCCGGGAGACCCGGCGGGTGCCGGGGATCGGGGCGATGTCGATCCCACGGGTCAGCAGCCACGCGAGGGCGGTCTGCGCGGGGGTCGCACCGATCTCGGCGCCGATGGCCTTCACCTCGTCGACGATCGCGAGGTTGCGGCGGAAGTTCCCACCCGTGAACCTGGGGTTGGTCTTGCGCCAGTCGTCGTCGGCGAAGTCATCGACGGAGCGGATCTGGCCCGTCAGCAGCCCGTGTCCGAGCGGCGAATACGGAACGAACCCAATTCCGAGGCCGCGCAGCAGCGGCAGGATCTCCGCCTCCACGTCCCGGGTCCACAGCGAGTACTCCGTCTGCAATGCCGAGACCGGCTGCACGGCGTGTGCCCGGCGGATGGTCTCCGGGGAGGCCTCGGACAGCCCGAAGTGCAGCACCTTGCCCTCGGTGATCAGGTCAGCAACCGCGCCGGCCGTCTCCTCGATCGGGGTGTTCCGGTCGATCCGGTGCTGGTAGTACAGGTCGATGTGGTCGGTGCCCAGGCGCTTGAGGGAGCCCTCGACGGCGGCCTTCACGTTCGCCGCGCTGCTGTCGACCACGCCGGGGCCGCCCCCGGAATGGGAGACCAGGCCGAACTTCGTTGCAATCCTGACCTGATCGCGGCGTCCCTTGACGGCTTGGCCGACGATCTCCTCGCTCAGGAACGGCCCGTAGATCTCCGCGGTGTCGATGTGGGTGACCCCGAGGTCAAGGGCGCGGTGGATCGTCCGGATCGACTCCGCGTTATCCAGGGCGCCCTCGCTGGTGTAGGTGCCGGCCATGGTCATGGCGCCGAGTCCGATGCGGGAGACTTCCAGGCTTCCGAGGCGTGCGTTCTTCATGGTGTATTTCCTTTGGGTGTGGTTCCCCGGCCTGGAATGTGGGCATGACCCACAGCGTGGCAAGGGTTTTGGGCGGCCGGTAGCCATTGGCGTCCAGCGGATATGTCGAGACTGGGTGGACGACGGCGGGACGCTCCCGACGTCGTCAGTTTGCGTCGGTGTCAGGCGTCGTCGTCAGGCGTCGGTGTCAGGCGTCGTCGTGGGCCAGGTTGCTGGAGAGCTCGCGGTGGGCGTCGGCCTGGACCTGGAGTTCCTTGGCCCGGGCCTCAAAGACTCCAACGGCGTCCGCTCCGGCGGCGAAGCGCAGCGGCGATTCATCCAGCTCCGCCAGTTGGATGAGGGCGACGGCGAGCTTGGCCGGGTCCCCGCCCTGAAGGCCGTTCATCCCTTTCCACGCGGTGACTGTCTGCTCGGTCCGCTCGGAATAGTCCCCGATAGTGGATGCCGCGTAGCTGGTGGATTCCGGGGTGAGGAGCTCGGTGCGGAAGAATCCCGGCTCAACGATCATGGTGCGGATGCCGAACGGGGCAACTTCGGGGGCCAGGGATTCGGCCCAGCCCTCCACACCGAACTTCGAGGCGGCGTAAGCAGAGAGGAACTCCCCGCCGGCGATGCCGGCGG
>NZ_KI914962.1:35458-45267 GCF_000520575.1 Arthrobacter sp. I3 | reverse complement strand
CGGTGGAGGAGATTGTGACCAGCAGGCCCGAGCGCTGGGCCCGCAGGACGGGCAGAGCCGCGCGGGTGGCATTTATCGGTCCGAACATGGTGGTTTCGATTTGGGCCCGGAAGTCCTCCGGGGTGATTTCCTCGAAGAACCCGGCGTAGAAGTTGCCGGCATTGTTTACGAGCACGTCGATCCGGCCGAACCGGTCCACGGCGGCGGCGATGGCGTCGGTGGCGTCGGCGGGGTTGGTGACGTCGAGTTTTACGGCCAGCAGGTTCTCGTTCTCGCCGACGGCCCGGGCGACCTTGTCGGGGTTGCGGCCGGTGGCGACGACTGCGTGGCCGGCGGCCAGGGCGGCCTTGGCGATGTCAATGCCCAAACCGCGGCCTGCCCCGGTGATGAACCAGACTTTCTGCCCGGTCTTGGCGTCGTTTTGCTCAGTCATGTTCTGTCTTTCCTGGGTTAAGTGTTCCGGGCCGCGCGTGGGAGCGCAGATCCGGGATGGAAGGGTCGCCGGTTGTGGTTTTCGCGGGGGGCGATGCCGCCCAGCTGGCAAGGAACGCCAGCGCGTTTTCGGATGCGGACCCCGGCTCTGCAGTGAAGGTGTACAGGGTTTGTCCCTCATCGCCGGGAAGGTCGAGCGTCTCGAACTGCAGCGACACGTCTCCGGCGACCGGATGGTGGAAGCGCTTGGTTCCCGTGGTGTGGATCCGCACGTCATGGCCGGCCCACAATGCGGCGAAGTGCCCGCTGCGTGTGGTCAGCTCGCCGACCAGTTCGTTCAAAGCGCGGTCATGGGGATTCCGTCCCGCTTCCGATCGGAGCATCGCTACCGTGGTGGCGGCGATTGCGGACCAATCGGGGTAGAAGTCCCCGGCGCCCGGATCGAGGAAGAGGTATCGTGCCTGGTTCGGCAGCTGGCCCGGATCCTCCGGACCAGCGGCTGCTGTGGACTCGAACACCGGCCCGTACAGCGCGCGCCCCAAGGAGTTGGCGGCCAGCACGTCCGAGCGTCCGTTCTGCACCAGGGCGACAGCTCCGGTCATCCCGTCCAGCAAACGCAATACTCCGGGACGGACCCTCTGCTGCGGTGGCCGGCGCGCCGGCCGCCGGGAGGACGGCGTGTTGGCCGTCCTGGCCAAGTCCATCAGATGCGTCCGCTCTGCCTCATCCAGCTGAAGGGCGGAGGCCACAGCGTTGAGGACCGAGTCCGAGACGCCGCGGATGCTGCCGCGTTCCAGCCGCGTGTAATAGTCCGTGCTTACCCCGGCGAGCTGGGCCACTTCCTCCCGACGCAGCCCCGGCACACGGCGCAGCTCGCCATAGTTGGGGAGCCCGGCCTGATCCGGGGTGATCTTCGCCCGGCGCGAGATCAGGAAGTCCCGGATTTCGTCTTTTCTGTCCACATCCACCACGCTACGCAGGCCGGACGGGCGGTGGCAGTGTCTATCAGACACCCCCAGTTGAGGCGTTGGATTCAGGTGTGGCCCCTCAGAACCGGTCGATGTTCGTAGCCCGGCCGTGTCACAGTCCGCCGCCCGGCTGCTTTGGTGACAGATCGCGCTAAAGTGTGCGTATGCCTAGGATTTCGGCCGCGAGCAACGCCGCCCAACGTGCCGAGACCCAGCGCCGCATCCTGACCGCGTTCGGGGAACTTCTCTTCACCCACGGGCTCCCCGGCCTGACCATGACGGACGTCGCGCGCCACGCCCAGATCGGCCGGACCGCCGTCTACAACTACTACGCGGATATCGAAGAGCTCCTCATCGCCTACGCCCTGGATGAGACCGAGCGGTTCCTGCTCGATCTGCGCGAATCCCTCGATGCACTGGAGAACCCGGTGGAGCGCCTGGCCGTCTACGTCCGCGCCCAAGTGGAGGACCTGAGCCGGCGGCACCTGCCGCCGGGCCCGGCCATGGCGGCGGTGCTCTCGCCGTCGTCGTTCGCCAAACTGGCCGACCACGTGGGTGAGCTCAGCGTGCTCCTGCGGGGCATCCTGCGCGACGGCATGGCCCAGGGTTACCTGCCAGAGTCGGACATAGCCCAGCTGGCCCAGCTCATCCACGGCACGCTCTCCTCAAGCGCTGCGCGGGGCGACGGGGCGGGCCAGGACGCCGAGGCCGAGGCACGGCTCGCCCGGACGGTGCGGTTTGTCCAGCTGGGGGCCGGGGCCAGGTTTGACGACGCCGGCCGGCCGGTCCGCACCATCCGCTAGGCTGCGGCGCCGGGAAGGCTGGAAGGCTGTGCCTTTAGCCCGTGCCGGGCGTCGCCTTGGGTACGGCGGGCAACGTGGCCTCATCCACGATGCGCCGGGTCTCGCGGGGGCAGCTGAGCTGGCCCGGCGTCTGGTCCACGAGTTCCGGCTTGGCCAGTTCCTTGAAGTCGCCGGTAATGATCACGTCCACGCTCGGGTCCGCGCGGCCGTCCTGGACATAGTCCGAGCCGGGCACGTGGCGCTGGACGCTGAAGGCGGCCGACTGGCCGGCGGCACCGGAGACCACCAGCGCCACGCCGCGGTAGCTCGACGTCGTGTTCCCCACGGTACCCACCAGGAACTTCCGGGCGGCGAGCTGGTCGGCCACGCTCCGTGCCAAGCCCGGCCGGCTCGTGGAGTTGTAGATGTTGACGTGGACCTTCTGCGGCGGCGCGTAGTCGTAGGTGGCCGCCGGGCACACCGACACTGCCGCCCTGCTCCGCTCCGCCCCGGGGATCTTGATCTGGCCGTTCATGATGGCGAGGGCCACCACGATCGCGGCCACGATCAGGCCGACAAGCATCACCAGCACAACGCCGTGCAGGATCCTGCGCCGCAGCCGGTGGGGGTTCTCTGCCGTATCGTCCTGCTCCACGAACGTGGCCCGCAGCTCGGAGCCACTGATGACGCGGTGCCCGTGCAGGACTCTGACGTCTGGCGGCTTCCTAGCCATTTATCACGAGGACCCGCGCATGAATTGCGGTGCGCTGGTGCAACGCGGTGCGGACTGCCCGGTGCAGGCCGTCTTCAAGGTAGAGGACGCCGCGGTATTCCACGACGTGCGGAAAGAGATCGCCGAAAAACGTGGAGTCCTCGGCCAGCAGGGCTTCAAGATCCAGTGTGCGCTTCGTGGTCACCAGCTCATCAAGCCGGACAGGACGCGGGGGCAGGGCCGCCCAGTCCTTGGGCGTGGTGTAACCATGGTCGGGGTACGGGCGTCCCTCGCCCACAGCTTTGAATATCACCATGCCAGCCTAGGGAACTTGGGCGCCCGAAGGAACGAATGTCCCCCGGCGGCGTGAGGTTGTGGCCAAACGGTAACCATTTGTCACACGACGCATTGGCACGACCAGCGCCTGGCGCCTGTCACATCCAGCGCCGGGCCGTTGATCTGCTGCGCGGTTCACCTAAACGTCCCGTGCGGCTGACAGAATGGCCGTATGACTTCACCCGAGACTGTCCCTGTTCCGTCGCCGTCGGCCCCCGTGCTGGCGCTGCTGCTCGACGTCGACGGTCCGGTCGCGAGCCCGGTCACCCGCGAGGTGCAGCCCGGCATCATCGCCGATCTGGTGGCCCTGGCCGCCGCCGGCGTGCCGGTCATCTTCAACACCGGCCGGTCGGACGCGTTCATCCGCGAGCAGGTCATGGAACCGATGATCGCCGCCGGGATGCCCGCCGGCACCCTCATCCACGCCATTTGCGAGAAGGGCGCCGTCTGGTTCAGCTACACCGCGGAGGGCCCCGGCCCGGTCCACGTGGACCACGAGCTCGCCATTCCGCAGGCCTTCGGCGATGACGTGCGCCGCCTGGTGGCCGAGGACTACTCCGCCCACATGTTCTACGACGAAACCAAGCGGGCCATGGTCTCCGTGGAGCAGCACATTGCCGTCCCCAACCCCGACTACCGGGCCGAGCAGGAACTCTTCGACGCAGACGCCATGGGCATCATGGCCCGGCACGGGCTCGGCGTGGTGCGGCTGGACCACCACGTCCCCGATTCGGATGACCAGGTCGACTTCCGCGTCGATCCGACCATCATCTCCACCGATATCGAATCGGTCCGGCTGGGCAAGGACCTGGGCGCGAGCCGGGCCGTGGAGTTCCTGGCCGCGCAGGGCATCACGCCGCAGGCCTGGCGCACCGTGGGCGATTCCCGCACGGACTACGCCATGGCCGACTGGCTGCACCACAACGACCACGCAGTGAAGCACGTCGACGTCCGGCCCGCGGACGGCATCCCGGTCAAACCCTACGATGTCCTCACCGCCGCCGATCTGGGGCTCGGCGAAGACGTGATCCACGACGACGCCGGTGCCGCCTTCCTGCACCACTGGCTGGCCGTCGTCACCGGCTGAGGCCCCGCTCCGCCGATACGCTCCGTCACATTTCGTCGTCGCGCACGCCGCGCGGCGGCCGGTTTTCCGCGGCAATTTTGAGGCCCGCGTTATCATGCAAGTAGACACCAACGCACTCAAAGAAGCGGGAGCTCAGACATTACCGAAGCAGCGATCCAAGACGAGATTTACTATGGCAGCCAGGCATCTGTGGACGCCCACGCCGAGGTCACGTCGGCGGCCGCGGTCGCCAGATTCCGGACCCGCTCCGATGTTGTCCGCCACCGCGGCCGCTATGCGCTGATCAACGAAAACCGCACGCCGTACCAGGCCATGGTCGAGGACTTGATGTTCCTGCGTTCCGTCCTGGCCGGCGCCGGTATCGGCTACCTGCTGGTCCGCGGCAACAACCACCGCCCTGTGGTCGCCGTCGACTGGAAGGACCGCAAGGAACTCCGCGACGCCCTCGTGGAGGCGTGCCGCGACGAGCCGATGTATTCCATGAGCGTGGACGCAAAGAAGAAGTCGTCCGTGCTGGTGGCCGACGGCGAGCTGTCGCCGAACCGCCAGGCCCGGATCTTCCGGCTTTACCGGCCCAGGGTCGAACCCGAAGGCGGTTTTGAATTCGGGGCTTCCGCCGGCGTCCAGTTGGAGCTGTGGAGCTTCGAAGGCGATCAGCTGATTCTGCCGATCGAGAACTCCCTGACGCGCCGCACCATGCTGGCCCAGGATGCAGTGCGCGGCACGGTGGAACGCTACGGCCACACGTGGCCCACCATCGAGAACATGTTCGCGGACCACGCCAGCGACATCAGCTTCGACGTCGACCTGGTCTTCTCATGGGTTGACGGCAGCTCCCCCGAGTACATCGCCGCCCGCCGCGCCCGCATGGCCGGCGTGGTGGTGGGCGAGGGCGATGACCACGAGGCCCGCTTCCGCCAGATCGATGAGCTCAAGTACGCCCTGCGCTCGGTGTACATGTTTGCTCCGTGGATCCGCCGGATCTTCATCGCCACGGACTCCCCCGCGCCGTCATGGCTGGCCGACCACCCGAGTGTGACGATCGTCCGGAGCGAAGAGTTCTTCGCCGACACCTCGGTTCTGCCGACGCACAATTCGCAGGCCGTGGAGTGTCAGCTGCACCACATCGAGGGGCTCTCCGAGCACTTCCTGTATTCGAACGACGACATGTTCTTCGGCCGCGCCGTGGGCCCGGACATGTTCTTTACCCCGGGCGGCATCACGAAGTTCATTGAGGCCGAAACCCGGATCGGCCTGGGCGACAACGACGCCGAACGCAGCGGCTTTGAGAACGCCGCCCGGGTGAACCGCAAGCTGCTCTGGAACCGCTTCGGCCGCATCACCACCCGGCACCTGGAGCACACGGCGGCCCCGCTGCGGCGCAGTGTGGTCGAGCAGATGGAGCAGGAGTTCCCGGCAGAGTTTGCCAAGACCGCCGCGAGTACCTTCCGGGCAGCGGACAACATCTCCGTGACCAACTCGTTCTACCACTACTACGCGCTGCTCACGGGCCGGGCCGTGACCCAGACAGCTGCCAAGGTGAGGTATGTGGACACCACGGCGCGGGCCGGCCTGAACTACCTGCCCAAGCTCCTGGCCAAGCGGAACATGGACTTCTTCTGCCTCAACGACGGCAGCTTCCCAGAGGTCCCGGCGGAAGAGCGGGCCGAACTGGTCACGGACTTCCTGGAGAAGTATTACCCCATCAAGGCGCCCTGGGAGAAGTAACGAACCGTGACCAAAACGGGGGCCGCGTCGGCCGGGGAGTGAATCAGTTCAGGGTGGTGTACCTGCGGTGCGCCGACGTCCGGGACGGGGCCTCGAGCTTGGCCTTCCCAGGGATATGGATCCCTGCGGCCGCGAGCCGGCGCTGGACTTCCTCCGGGGAGACCAGCTCCCCCACCGCCGGGGTGTCGCCGAGCAACACCACGGAGTGCACGATCGTGTGTTCGTAGACGTGGACCAGGTTGAACGCCTGCCCGCCGTCGCGGCCTCGGGTGCCGCCGACCGGGACGTTCAGATCCTGCGTGTAGCAGGTGGCTGAAGCCACGGACACAGGGATGCCTGCGAACGTTGCGGTGGTCGAGTAGTGCAGGTGGCCGCCCAGGATGGCGCGGACATCGGAGTTGCGGAGGACGCCGGCAAGCGCCGGCTGGCCCCGGAGCTCCACGAGCACGGCAAGGTCCAGCACGGACGGTACCGGCGGGTGGTGCAGGGCAAGGATGGTCCCGTCCGGGGCCGGGGTGGCCAGTTCAGCAGCGAGCCAGTCCAGCTGGTCGTGGCTCAATTCACCATGGTGGAAGCCGGGCACAGAGGTGTCCAGGGTGATGATGCGCAGCCCGTTGACGAAGTAGCTGTGGTCCACGGGCGCGTCATTGTCGGCCTCGTCCAGGAGCCCGGCCCGGAAATTGGCCCGGTCGTCATGGTTGCCCATCGCCCAGATGACCTTGGCCCCCAAGGCCTCGCACGCCGGATCCACGATGGCGCGGAGCTTGGCATACGCCTCGGGTTCGCCCAGGTCAGCCAGGTCGCCCGTGAAGATGACGGCTTCGGGGCGGGCTCCGGAGGCGTGGACCTCCTCGAAGAGTTGCCTGAGCAGGGCTTCGCTGTCCACGACGCCGTGCAAGGGTTGCGGACCCCCCAGCAGGTGGGGGTCGCTCAGGTGAAGTAGGAAATGACGTGGCCGGGGGTGTTCGGCCTCGATGCGCTCCATTGCTGCCTTCTTGGTTGGGTGGAAGCGGTGCTTCCAGGGTCCCTCTCAGTAAGAACTATCCAACCAGACATTGGGCAAACAATGTAAAAACTGGGACAGGCATATTGGAAAAATGGGCGTTAACAGGTGGCGTGCCCTCACATGCCCTTTCCGGCATATACGGGGCGGGGAGGCCCGGCGGCACTCCCGAAACCCCGGGGCTTCGGGGCGGGACGGACAGTGCCGCCGGGTTTACGGTTTCCGCTAGCTCAGGTAGCCGTTCGGGTTAAGCACGAACTTCGTCGCCGCGCCGGCGTCGAATTCCGCGTAGCCCTTCGGCGCGTCCTCCAGGGTAATCGCCTTCGCGTTGACGTTCTTGGCGATATGCACCCTGTCATGCAGGATGGCCATCATCAGCTGCCGGTTGTACTTCATGACCGGACACTGTCCCGTGGTGAAGCTGAGCGACTTTGCCCAGCCCGTTCCGAGGCTGAGTGAGAGCGAACCTTTCTTCGCGGCCTCGTCCACGCCGCCCGGGTCCCCGGTGACGTAGAGCCCGGGGATGCCCAGGGCACCGCCGGCGGCCGTTACCTCCATCAGCGAGTTCAGGACGGTGGCGGGGGCCTCGTGGGCTCCGGCCCCGTGCCCCTTGGCCTCAAATCCCACGGCATCCACGCCGCAATCGACTTCCGGGACGCCCAGGAGTTGCTCGATCTGTTCGGCCGGGCCGCCCTTACTCAGGTCGATGGTCTCGCAGCCGAAGCTGCGCGCCTGCGCCAGGCGGTCCGCGTTCATGTCACCCACAATCACGACGGCGGCACCCAGGAGCTGGGCACTGGTCGCCGCGGCCAGGCCCACGGGCCCTGCGCCTGCCACGTAGACGGTGGACCCGACGCCGACGCCTGCGGTGACCGCACCATGGAATCCGGTCGGGAAGATGTCCGAGAGCATCGTCAGGTCCATCATCTTTTCGAGGGCCTGGTCTTTGTCCGGGAACTTCAACAGGTTCCAATCGGCATACGGCACCAGGACGTAGTTGGCCTGGCCGCCTACCCAGCCGCCCATGTCCACATAGCCGTAGGCGCTGCCCGGCCGGTCGGGGTTGACGTTCAGGCAGATGCCGGTCTTGCGCTCCTTGCAGTTCCGGCAGCGCCCGCAGGCGATATTGAAGGGGACGGAACAGATGTCCCCCACTTTGATGAATTCAACATCCGGACCCACTTCGACCACCTCACCGGTGATCTCGTGGCCGAGCACCAGGTCGGCGGGTGCCGTGGTGCGCCCCCGGACCATGTGCTGGTCCGAACCGCAAATATTCGTGGCCACGGTTTTGAGGATTACGCCGTGGCGCACCTGCCGGCCCACGTTGGCGGGGTTGACCCCCGGGCCGTCCTTGAGTTCGAAGGTGGGGTAGTCAATGTCGATCAGTTCGACCTTGCCAGGCCCCTTGTAGGCAACGGCTTTGTTCCCTGTCATCT
Source organism: Arthrobacter sp. I3 (assembly GCF_000520575.1). Lineage (NCBI taxonomy): Bacteria > Bacillati > Actinomycetota > Actinomycetes > Micrococcales > Micrococcaceae > Arthrobacter > Arthrobacter sp. I3. The sequence goes on along the minus strand of NZ_KI914962.1, from coordinate 36,780 downwards.
ATTTCCTCCTGCTTTCACGGGCCCCGTGGTGGGCGCCCTGGTGTGATTCACGAAGTTCTTTGATGCGCCCTCCACAGGAACACCCGGCCACACTGCCGACGGCTGCCAGAGTTGCTTGCGCCGCGGGGAAGTCCGGAATGTTGGAGGGTCCGGCCAGTCTAGGCGCCAAGCATGCTTAGGGATAGGGCTGAGTTCCTCTGGACCCCGGGCCGGTCGGGTCAGTCGAGGGCGGACTGAACAGCTTCGATGATCTCCGGCGCGTCCGGCTCAACGGTGGGCGCAAAGCGGGCGATGACCTCGCCGTCGCGGTTCACGAGGAACTTCTCGAAGTTCCACTTCACGAGGCCGGGCAGGATGCCGGTCTTGAACTTGGTGAGCTCGGCGTAGAGCGGGTGCTGGTTCTTGCCCCGGACGTTGGCCTTGACCGTCAGCGGGAAGGTAACCCCGAAATTGCGCTGGCAGAACTCGGCAATCTCGGCCTCGCCGCCGGGCTCCTGCCCGGCGAACTGGTTGCAGGGCACGCCGAGGACCTGGAAGCCCTGGCCCCGGAACTTGTTGTGCAGCGCCTCGAGTCCAGCGTACTGGGGCGTGAAACCGCATTGGGACGCCACGTTGACCACTAGAACCACCTCGCCCTTGAATCGGCCAAAATCGGTCTCGGTCCCGTCGATGAGGGTCAGGGGAATGGAGTGCAGAGCTGTCATGGGGCGCGTCCTTGCGATGTCGATGGTCCGGAGCAGGGAATCTGAACTGGTCACTCCATTATTCGGCACCGGGGGCTGCGGGTATGGGTGTGCCTCCCGGACATGACGCCGGAACAATGCACTGGGGCGCGGCGGGGGCTAGCCGCCGGGCGTCGCTGAGGGCGTCGCAGATGGTGTCGCTGAGGGTTCTGTTGTCACTGCCGTCGTGGCCGACTGCGTGGCCGCCCGTGGCTTCGGCGTATCGGCCGGCGCGGTGATCGGGTCCGGCTCCACAGTGAGCGGGGCCGGCACGGGGGTGGCCGTCTTGGCGGCAGCCTCCGTCGCGGTTGCGGAGGACGGCGCAGGCGCGGAGGACGGCGGTGCCACCGGCGGCGGGACCGATAACGGTGCTGATGGCTTGGCGGAGGCTGTTCCCGTCTGGGTTGGCGCCGGCGTCGGGGTGGGGGTCGGGGTGGGCGCGGCAGGCGTGGTCGTCGTGGCAGTCCCAGTCGGCGTCGGGGTCGCGGGGGCAGTGCCGGTCGGCGTCGGCGTCGCGGAGGCAGTGCCGGTCGGCGTCGGGGTCGCGGAGGCAGTGCCGGTCGGCGTCGGCTTAGAGGTGGCGGAAGGCGTTGGGGACGG
>NZ_KI914962.1:32854-35358 GCF_000520575.1 Arthrobacter sp. I3 | reverse complement strand
CGGCTTGGCGGCCACCGCGGCAGGCTGCTCCTGAACGCCGCCGGCCACCACATGGGTCAGGTCTTCCCGGACGGGAATCGCCCAGCCAATCCCCGCATTGGTTGCCTTACCGGCGTCGGGTGCGTAACTGGTCATGTCGATCGGGCCGAGTTGATCCACCTGCTTGATGGGGAGAAATGTCCAATCGCGCGGATCAGTGTGGGAGCCGTTGAGGATGGTTTCGAAGTGAAGGTGGCAGCCGGTGGAGGATCCGGTGGTACCTACCCGGGCAATAATTTCCCCCACCCGCACGGAGTCGCCCTTCTTGACCGCGATCGCCTCCAGATGGTTGTACGTGGTGATGAGACCGTTGCCGTGGTCGATTTCCACCCGGTTTCCGCCGCCCCACGGGTGCCACCCGACGGCCCGCACCACACCGGCGTCGGCGGAGTAGACCCGGGTGCCGCAGGGGGCCGCGAAGTCCTGGCCCCAGTGGAATTCGCCCGCGAATCCCGTCAGGGGGCTGGTGCGCAGCCCGAACGGGGACGAGGGCACCAGTGATTCCAGCGGGGCCATGAGGAAACCCGGCGCGGGCCGGTGCAGGGCCGCCGAGGCTACATTGAGCTCGCCACGCACCCCTGCCCGGGTGGCCGTGTCCACCGTGCTCCGGCTGAAGGCCACGAGCGCCTGGGCATCGGCGGTGACAGCGCCGGTGCCGGGAGTCCCCGCGGGCGCGGTCGCGGCTGAGTGGGCCAGCGGGTCCAGGGCTTCCGGTCCCACGTCGCCGGAGGGAGGCATGGCTGCCGTCGGGACGGCGGTGGGCGCGCCGTAGGTCGCAAAGGCGCTCAGTCCCTGAAAGCCGCCGAATGCCAGCACGGCCAGGGACAGGCACAGGCCTCCGGACACGCAGCGCACGGCAATGGTCCGTGCCCTCGCTGACTGCTCACTCGATGAGTTTCCCCAGTGTTTTCCCACGAAATGACTCCCGCTATATGTCCGCCAGACCCCAATCTTCACGGACTTACCTCCCTATGTGACCACAGACGGCCGGGTCTGTGAACCGTCAGCGCGCTCCTTTTGCGGGACCAATCGGAGATCCGCGGATGTCCCCAGTAGCTTGCCGGCCGCGGCCCAGTAGTTCTGCGCACAATTGCAGGTGCCGCACGCCGCCGGGACGGGTAAGAATGAAGGATGCGAAATGTCCTCAGGGAATGGCAGGCGGAACTCAAACAGACGTTCACGGGGACGCGCGATTCGGTGCCCGAGTGGGTGCCGGGCCTGGCCGAGGGGGACGACGCCGGTTACCACTTGCCCGGCTCGGCCGTCTGGGCCGTGCACGGGGACATGCCAACCATCGTGGCGGGAATCCGGGCACTGCTGATGCAGGCGCTCCATCCCGGCGCGTTGGCCGGAGTCCACGATCACTCCCGTTTCCGCGAAGACCCGCTGGGCCGGCTGGCTGGCACGATCCGCTGGATCTTCACCGTGACGTATGGCTCCACGGATACGGCGAAGGCGGCGTCGGACTGGGTTCTTCGGCTGCACCGGACGGTGCGGGGAGAATTTGTGGACGGCCACGGCATCAGGCGCAGTTACGCGGCCAATGATCCCGAGCTGCTCCGGTGGGTTCACATTGCCTTCACAGACGCTTTCCTCTCTGCCCACAAACTGTGGGGGCGGCCGATTCCTGGCGGACCTGATGCCTACGTCCGTGAGTGGGCCCAGGCCGGCCGGCTGATGGGCGTCGAGGCACCGCCGCTGAGCGAAGCGGAAATGCGGCAGCAGTTGGACCGCTGGTACGACGACGGCGAGCTCCGCTGTGACGAACGGGTCACCGAAACGGTGGCGTTCATTCGCGACCCGCCCCTGCACCCCGCGCTCAGGCCTGGCTACCGGGTGCTGTTCGCGGCCGCCGTGGCAAGCCTCGAGCCCAAGTACCGGGAGCTTCTGGGCCTGCGGACCGAGCGGCTGGGCCCGATACCGCTGCCGGTAACCCTGGCCACCCGGGTCACGCTCGGCGTGGTGCATGTGGCCCTCGGCCGGATGGGCCCGAGCGAGCAAGCTGCCCGCGCCAGGCTGCGCCGGCTGGGCTACCGGGCCTGAGTCTGGGCCGGCGGGCGGCTGCGGTGGTTTTGCTGGTTTGTGGCGGGCATGCGGCGGCACGGGGCGGCCCCGGCACGGGCGGTTGGGGCACGGGGCGGCCCAGCCTCCAAGCCGACTTGGCGGATGAATCGGTGCAGGTGTTGCCGGGGGACGAAACCTTGGCCAGAACCTCACGAGGGATAGAAATGCCGGGGACGCGAATAGCACGGAGACGCAAAAAGGCCCCGGTCCGAGGACCGGGGCCAACCGCGGAGAATGGGGGATTTGAACCCCCGAGGGCGTTAACCCAACACGCGTTCCAGGCGTGCGCCATAGGCCGCTAGGCGAATTCTCCAGTTGCTTCTGAATCAAAAGCAGATACTAGAATACCTGAACTTTCCGGCTTCGCCCAATTGAGCCTCCCCGCCCCGGCCTGCGGCTCG
>NZ_KI914962.1:30734-32754 GCF_000520575.1 Arthrobacter sp. I3 | reverse complement strand
GCCCACTCCTTCCCGCCAAGAATGGGCATGCCCCACACCGCCCACTCCCGCCACTTGGACATGCCCCGCGGCCCACTTGAGGGCTGGACATAGCCCCAAAATGCCCACTCCTTCCCGCCAAGAATGGGCATGCCCCACACTGCCCATTCCCGCCACTTGGACATGCCCAGCGGTCCGCCCGACCGCTGGACATAGTCCCACCGCGCCCACTCCTGCAGCCCACTCCTTCTCGCCAAGAATGGGCATGTTCCGTCGAGGATTAAGGGCCAAACCGGGCCAATTCGGGGCACACCCAATCGTCAGGTAAACTTGCTGACGGCCCCTCATGTGGCGTCATCCTGTTGAACTCCCCCAGGACCGGAAGGTAGCAAGGGTAAACGGGCTCTGGCGGGTGCATGAGGGGTCTTTTATGTCTGTGCCGATTGGTAGGGTTTATCTGTGACTGTTACTACCGCCCTCTACCGTCGATACCGCCCCGATTCGTTCGCGGACGTTATCGGGCAGGAGCACGTCACCGAGCCTCTCATGACGGCCCTGCGCAAGAACCGCGTCAACCACGCCTATCTCTTTTCGGGCCCCCGCGGCTGTGGCAAAACCACCTCCGCCCGCATCCTGGCCCGCTGCCTGAACTGCGCCGAGGGCCCCACGGACACCCCTTGCGGCAAGTGCCCCAGCTGCGTGGAACTTGCCCGCGGCGGCTCCGGCTCCCTGGACGTCATTGAGATCGACGCCGCCAGCCACGGCGGTGTGGACGACGCCCGCGACCTCCGGGAACGGGCCACCTACGCCCCCGTCCGGGACCGCTACAAGATCTTCATCATCGACGAAGCCCACATGGTCACGTCTGCCGGGTTCAACGCCCTGCTCAAGATCGTCGAAGAACCGCCGGAACACATCAAGTTCATCTTCGCCACCACGGAGCCGGACAAGGTCATCGGCACCATCCGTTCCCGCACGCACCACTACCCTTTCCGGCTGGTGCCGCCGGAGCCTCTCATGGCGTATCTGGAGCTGCTCTGCACCCAGGAGAACGTCCCCGTGGCGCCCGGGGTGCTCTCGCTCGTCATCCGCGCGGGCGGCGGTTCGGTCCGCGACTCCCTCTCCGTGCTCGACCAGCTCATGGCCGGCGCCGGACCAAACGGACTGGACTACGAACTCGCGGTCGCCCTCCTGGGCTACACGCACGCCTCCCTCCTCGATGACGTTGTGGAGGCCGTCGCGGCGTCGGATGCCGCCACAGTGTTCCGCGCTGTGGACCGCGTCATCCAGACCGGGCACGATCCAAGGCGCTTCGTCGAGGACCTGCTCGAACGCTTCCGCGACCTCATCATCGTCCAGGCGATGCCCGAAAGCGCCCAGTCCATCCTCCGCGGCATGCCGGCGGACCAGATCGCCCGCCTGCAGAACCAGGCGCACAACCTCGGGGCGGCCGAGCTCTCCCGCGCCGCTGACGTCACCAATACCGCTCTCACCGAGATGACCGGGGCCACGTCGCCGCGACTGCACTTGGAACTGCTGTGCGCCCGCATCCTGCTGCCCAGCTCCGAGCAGACCGAGCGCGGCATCGCAGCCCGGATCGACCGCGTCGAGCGGCGTTTGAACTACGCCGGGAACGACGTCGGAGCCCCCCTCGCCGCCGCTCCCGCACCTGTTGCCGTTTCGCCTGCACGCACGGAGCAGGCAGCCGCGCCACAGTTGCCGGCAGCGGACGTGCCCGCCGCACCTTCGCACGCCGCGCCAGCTGCCACAACCACCGCCCCCTCCGCCCCGCGTCAGGGCGAGCAGCCGCCGGCCACAGTCTCCGCGCCCGCCCGGCAGGACGAGCCCGTCCGAGAACCGCTGACGGCGCCACGGGTCAGCACCAGCGACTGGCCTGTGGACGAACCCGCGGCGTCCAGCCGGCCCGCCCCTGCCGCAGGTCCCGCCTCCGCGCCTCCGTCCCTGCCCGCGACTGCCTCAGCGGCTGCCACATCCGCCCCTGCACCGTCCGCCCCTGCGGCATCTACCCCAGCGCCTTCCG
>NZ_KI914962.1:26630-30634 GCF_000520575.1 Arthrobacter sp. I3 | reverse complement strand
GCCGCTGTTCCCAGCCCTGCTCCCGGGTCTGCCGCCGGACCCGGAGCCGACGTGGAGGTTTTGCGCCGCGCCTGGCCCGAGATCCTGCAAACGCTCACCAAGATCAAACGCAGCACCTGGGCACTGGTGGAACCCAACGCCCAGGTCGGCCACTTCGAAGACCACGTCCTGACCCTCGCGTTCACCACCACGGGGCTGGCGGGCGCCTTCGGCCGGGCCGACCACGCCGAGAACCTCCGGCAGGCGATCCACAAGACCATCGGCATCGATTGCCAGATCCGGGCCGTGGCCGGCAGCAGCAACAGCCCAGCGAGCTCTGAGCCAAACCCAAAAGCGCCGCCGGCTAGCCCGGAGACCCCGGCATCGTCCGCAAGCCAGGCGACATCGGCCGACGTCGCCTGGGGCCTGAGCCCGGCTCCCCAGCAGGTCCCATCTCCGGCTAACGATGCCGCTGAAGCCGTCCCCTCGCGGGTGGCCGCGGCGCACGTTCCCGCCGCCTCAATGCCTTCGACGCAACCCACTCCGGCCCCCGCGGCCGAGGCTCAGGTCCGGGCAGCCGCGCCGGCAGCCGAGCCGGCAGCGGAACCGCAGGTGCCTGCCCCCGCGATCCAAACTCAGGTCCGCGCAGCCGAGCCAGCAGCCGGATCGGACGGCCCTTCGGAGCCTTCCGGGTCCTACGCCGACGCCGATGACGACTGGGGACCGCCCCGGGACGAGGACGCCCCTCCGTTGGACGAGGAACCACCCCTGGATTGGGATCCCTCGCCGGTGGCCCCGCCGCGCCGCCCCGAGCCCGCGGCTGCCGCTACCGCTCCGGCCCGCAAGTCCCCTGCCGCGCCGGCATCCAAAACCGCCGGTTCCCCGGCCGGGACACCGGGCGCAGACCCGGACGCGTCGGATGACGCGTGGGCCCGCGCCATCGAGCAGTCACCCGGCGTCTGGACGGTCGGCACAGATTCGAACCTCGGCCGGTACACGAGCCCGGATGTCGAGCCCGCTGCGTCCGAGCCCGAGCCGAAGCCTGTGCACTACGAGCCGGCGGCGGCACAGATCCCGGAGTACGCGGGTGTCGTGTCCGCGCCGTCCGGACTGACCTCGGACCACCAGGCCCGGGCCGAAGCGGCTCCGGCGCCGGCGGTTGCGGAGTCTGTTGCGCCGCGTGTGGCCGCCGCTGCCGTCGCGGAGGCTGTTGCGGTCACTGCCGTTCCCGAGGCTGCCGCTCCGGCAGGCCGGCAAAGCCTGTACCAGCGGCTGTCGAACAGTCCCGAGGCCGAGGCCGGGCGGGCGAAGGCCCCCGCCCGAGCCGCCGCCGCGACCACCGTCTACGTACAGGACATCCCCAGCGCCGACGACGAAACGATCGAGGAATCGGGCGTCTTCGGCCGGGCCGCCGTCGAGCGTATTCTGGGCGGGAAACTGGTGGAAGAGCGCTCCCTGGATGGAAGCCCGCTGCCGCCCCGCTTCTAGCAGACTCCCTGCCGGCTGGCCCCGGCCCCACTCCAAACGAACGAGGACATTGTGTACGAAGGCGCAGTTCAAGAGCTGATCGACGAGCTCGGACGCCTTCCCGGAGTGGGGCCCAAGTCAGCCCAGCGGCTGGCCTTCCACATCCTTGAGGCTGATCCGCAGGACATGAAGCGGCTTGTCGATGCCATCACCACCGTGAAGGAACGGGTCAAGTTCTGCACGGTTTGCGGGAACGTGACCGAGCAGGAACTGTGCAACATCTGCCGCGACCCGCGCCGGGACCCCACGGTTATCTGCGTCGTCGAAGAATCTAAGGACGTCCTGGCGGTGGAACGCACGCGGTCCTTCCGCGGCAGGTACCACGTCCTGGGCGGCGCGATTAACCCAATCGCGGGGATCGGTCCGGAACAGCTCCGGATCCGTGAACTGCTGACCCGGCTCAACGACGGCGCCATCCAAGAAATCATCATCGCCACCGACCCCAACCTCGAGGGCGAGGCCACGGCGACGTATCTGGCCCGGATGCTCAAGTCGATCGGCATCGCCGTCACCCGGCTGGCGTCCGGCCTGCCCGTGGGCGGGGACCTGGAATACGCCGACGAAGTCACGCTCGGCAGGGCCTTCGAGGGCCGCCGCAACGCCCTGAGCTGACGCACTAGTGGCCGCCGCGGCAGCGACACCCCGGCCCACCATCCGGCCCGGCGGACATGCCCAGCGCCCGTGCCCGGGAATGGACGCAATGCCCTCATGCCCACTCCAGGCCGCCAAGAATGAGCATGTCCCGCGGAAGCACTGAGCATGTCCACTCCTGACCCGAGCTCCCCCACCCGGCCCGGCGGACAGGTCCAGCGCCCACGCCCAGGAATGGACACAATGCCCTCATGCCCACTCCAGGCCGCCAAAAAAATGAGCATGTCCCACGGAAGCACCGAGCATGTCCACGGAACGGGAGACCATGTCCACTCCTGGCCCGCAGCACTGGGCATGTCCGGTGGAGACAAACCCGGCGTGTCTGCCATTCGGTCACAATTCAACGGCGCGGGCGGCACGGCGATAAACTGGGGTGAGAAGTTACGCCGTCGCGCCGTTTGGTTGCCTGGCCCAGAACCCCGATGATCCAGTGAGGGTGCGCGAATGAGTTTGCCCACTACCGAAGTCCAGCCCGGATCGCAGACGTTGCCCGTCTCGGCCGCCACCACCAAGCACCTTGTCGTGAAGAAATTTGGCGGGTCCTCGGTGGCGGACGCAGAAGGCATCAAGCGCGTCGCCCGGCGGGTCGTGGACGCCCAAAACGCCGGCGACGAGGTGGTCGTGGTGGTTTCCGCCATGGGCGACACCACCGATGAGCTCCTTGACCTCGCCGGCCAGGTCACCGATTCCGCGCCCGCCCGCGAAATGGACATGCTCCTCTCCGCCGGCGAACGAATCTCCATGGCGCTGCTGGCCATGGCCATCAACAAGTTCGGCGCCTCGGCCCAGTCCTTCACCGGGTCCCAGGCCGGCATGATCACCGACGGCATCCACGGCAAGGCCCGGATCATCGACGTCGACCCGCACCGCATCCGCACCGCCCTGGACAAGGGGCACATCGCGATCGTGGCCGGGTTCCAGGGCATGAGCCACACGACGAACGAGATCACGACGCTCGGGCGCGGCGGTTCGGACACGACGGCGGTGGCCCTCGCCGCGGCGCTCGACGCCGATGTCTGCGAGATCTTCACCGACGTCGACGGCGTCTACACGGCCGATCCGCGGGTGGTCGCCTCGGCCCGGAAGATCGACCGCATCTCCAGCGAGGAAATGCTGGAACTGGCCGCGTCCGGCGCTAAGATTCTGCACCTGCGCTGTGTTGAATACGCCCGCCGCTTTGGGGTACCCCTGCACGTCCGTTCCTCATTCAGCCAGAACGAAGGCACCTGGGTTCTGCCCGGCGCCGACGACAAGATCACGACTCAAGAGGGAGTTGCCTTGGAGCAGCCAATCATCTCCGGTGTGGCACACGATCGGTCCGAAGCCAAGGTCACGGTTGTCGGTGTACCTGACATCCCCGGCAAGGCAGCGGCGATCTTCCAGGTCATCGCGGACGCCCACTCGAACATCGACATGATCGTCCAGAACGTCTCCACCCACGGTACGGGCCGGACCGATATCTCCTTCACCCTCCCGATCGTCGAGGGCGCCGAGGCCCTGGCCGCCCTGCACGCCGCGCAGGACCGCATCGGCTTTGAGAGCATCGAATATAACGAGAAGATCGGCAAGCTTTCGCTGATCGGCGCCGGCATGCGCTCGCACCCGGGTGTGTCCGCCCGCTTCTTCGCGGCCCTCTCCGAGGCCGGCATCAACATCAACATGATCTCCACCTCGGAGATCCGGATCTCCGTGGTGACCCACGCGGATCTGCTCGACGACGCCGTCCGCGCCATCCACAGGGCGTTTGACCTCGACAGCGAGGACGAGGCCACGGTCTACGGCGGCACGGGCCGCTAGCCGCACCTGCGCATCCGGGCGGGCCCCGGATGCGCATAAAGACGGGGAAG
>NZ_KI914962.1:19738-26530 GCF_000520575.1 Arthrobacter sp. I3 | reverse complement strand
ACCTGCCGCTCCCTTCCCCGTCTCCGCCCGTCGTCGGCCGCTTCCCCACAGCTCCGGCCGCATTCCCACGTTTCCGGCCGCGTACCACGCGGCCGCCCAGGATGCCCCCGGCATCCGGGGTCCCCCGGAACCGTCGGAACCGGCGAAGCGGGCCTCGTCAGACCTCTTCTTTCCCGAGATCCGTTTTCCGGACAGCGTAGTGGTGTCCGTGGTCGTCCGTCTCGACTTCGAAACCTGCCAGGTCGTCTTCCGAGGCGTGCTCGAAGTCGTCGTGCTTGTGAACTACAGGCGCCGCGGTGTCGCCTCGATTTGCGGGCCCGAACAGCAGCCTCAGCTTGTCGGTCTTTTCCATGAAAGCTCTGACAGCACGTGTCACTAGTCCCACCCCCTTTCCTCGTCCCGGATGGTTCAGGATGCTGCACAGCGGTGTGTCAGTGCCCTCATTTTACGCCCGGCAGCGGGAAATGGCCCGGGTGGGGTGGCGCTAAAAGGGACCTAGCGCAGGGATTTGTCGTCAGGGTTTCGAGGCACCACATAAGTGCTGCCGTCGGGCCGGTGCAAGGTCTCCCACTGTTCAGTTTCAGCCTGCCGCGCCGCCAGCAGCCGCCTGTTCTGGTCGGTCATCTCGTGGCCGAGTGAACTGCGGTTGGCCGGCCCGAACACGGCCCGGAACTTCCCGGTGGCCCGCATGAACCGCTCGACGGCATTTTCCTTGGCCATGGCTATCCTTTCGTGGGAGCAAGACAATGCTCCCAGTGTACGCTAATCATTAGTGCACTAATCATTCGAAGGAGTCGGTGTGACCGAAGGAACCCCAGCAATCCAGGACAGGCACGTCATGCCGGGAGCGCATGGAGCCCAGGACTCCCAGGCAGCACAGGACGACCTCCTGCTGGAACAACAGCTCTGCTTCGCCCTGACGGTGGCCTCCCGAAGCGTCGTGGGCGCCTACAAGCCCGTCCTCGACAGGCTCGGCCTGACCCACCCGCAGTACCTCGTCATGTTGTGCCTGTGGGAAGCGAGCCCGCGCTCGGTCCGCGACATCAGCGAGGCCCTGGCCCAGGAGCCGGCAACCATCTCGCCGCTGCTGCGCCGCCTCGAGACGGCCGGCTTCATCACCCGTCAGCGGATGGAAGGCAACGAGCGCACCCTGGATGTCCGGCTGACGCCGCACGGCGCCGCGCTTCGGGAGCAGGCCACCGAAGTCCCAGGCATCATGATGGCCCGGCTGGGCCTGACGCATGAACAGGTCGGCCAGCTGCACGCCACCATGATGGACCTGATCGCCGCCACACGGCCCGGCCCGGACGACGTGCCCCGGCGGTAGACTGGGCAAAACAGAGGAGGACTGCTGATGCGCACGCAATCGGGCCGCCCGGCACTTGTCCTGGCGGCCGTCCTGATGGCCGTGGCCGGATTGGCCGCCTGCACGCCGAATGGCGGGCCCACCCCTTCCCCCTCCCCCAGCACGACGTCGGGCACCCCCTCCAGCCCGTCACCCACAGCGCCGTCGGGCTCGCCGTCGCCGGAGACGGAGACGACGTCACCGGCCCCGTCGCCCTCCGCGGTCCCGCTGCCGTCCGGACCGGGCAAGGGCAACGCCGAACTCGCCATCATGGTCAAGCCGAACGAAACCGGCACCGCGGCCAACTTCACGCTGGTCTGCCAAAACGGGGTTCCTGCGGCCGAAAGCCAGCACCCCAACGCCGCCGCCGCATGCATCGCCATCAAGAACAACCCGGCCATCCTCAGCCCCGCCCCGCCCGCCAAGAACCAGTCCTGCACCCAGCAGTACGGCGGCCCGCAGGTGGCCACCGTCACCGGCGTCGTGGATGGCAGGGCGGTTCAGGCGAGCTTCAGCCTGACAAACGGCTGTGAAATCGCCGCCTGGAACGCCGCCAAAGATGTTCTGGGCTCATCCGGCGGGGCGAGCTAAGCCCTTGCACCTCCAGCAGGAAGAGTGGCTGCCGCGCCAGGCGGCCCACGTCCAACGTGTCCGCCGCTACGCGGACCCCTACCTTGAGCGGCGCTCCGCCGGCCGGAAGCACCCGGTGGAGGACTTCCTCTTCACCTACTACACCCAGAAGCCCGGACAGCTGCTGCGCTGGCACCCGGGCGCCGGCGTCGTGCTCTCCGGCCCCGAGGCTGAGGCGCGGACCGGGTGGAAGTATTACCGCGCGGCCGACGCCGCAGAACTCGCGGCCGCCGGGCTGCCGGCGGAGTCGCCGGCTGTGACGGCAGACGTCGACGCCTTCCTGAGGGAGCGCCGGGAGGCACTGCAGTTCGCAGGGATCATCCTGGCCGGGACTGCCGCGCGGCCGGCCCAGTTCGGCTGCTTCGGGCTGCACGAGTGGGCAATGGTCTACAGGCAGGACAAGTTCGATCTCCGGCACGAGTACCTGCAGCTGCGGCTCGGGTCCGGGCGCACCGACGAGGTGGTGGAGGAGAACCGGATCCGGTGCTCGCACTTCGACGCCTTCCGCTTCTACACCCCGGACGCCGTTCCGCTGAACAGCATGGTTCCCAGCCGGGAGAACCAGCGCGCCATGGAGCAGCCGGGTTGCCTGCACGCCAACATGGACCTTTACAAGTGGGCCTACAAACTGTCCCCATTGCTGCCCAGCGAGCTCGTCATGGACTGTTTCGAACTATCGTGGCGGATCCGGGCTATGGACATGCGGGCGTCGCCGTACGACTTGCAAGAGTGGGGGTATCCGGCGATCCGGATCGAGACACCGGAAGGCAAGGCCGAGTACGTTGACTATCAGCGGGCCTTCGCGGCCGAGTCGCAGCAGCTGCGGGGGCGGCTGCTGCAGGAGCTGACGCCGCTGCTCAACGCCGCGGCCGGGACCGCCCCCACCACCGCAGACCGGCACACGGAACCGGACAACAGCTTGAAGGGACCGTCATGACGGACACAGCCAGCCCCCGCAACGACCGGCACGGGCGCAATGACGTCGAGCTGACCATTCGCCTCACAGAGGCTCCCGGCGCGCCCGAATACACCTTCAGGCTGGAAGCCGGCGACGGCGCCGCCTCCGCCGCGTCCACCCTGCCGGATCCCGCGGCCGCTCTGGAGGCCGTCCGGCGCCACGGCGAGGCGATCTTCTTCCCCAAACCGGGGCCGCCGCGGCTGTGCACGCAGCAGTACGGCGGTCCCCAGACCGCCGTCGTGACCGGCTGGTACCTGGGCCGCGAGGTCAACAGCCGCTTCAGCCGGACCGATGGCTGCGAGATTGCCCGCTGGCGGGCGATGGCGCCGCTGCTCGGCGGGGTTGCGGGCTCCACCGGCGCCATCTGAACCTTCACGGCACGCACGCCCGCGGCCTCTGGGCCTTCCCGGCTCCGCCCCCGGGGCCCCGGCCCGGGACCGGGTCCGCCCCCGACTTTCCCGCGACCCCAGGCTCTTCCGGATCCGCCCCGGCGGATTAAACGGCAACGGCAGGCGGTGTGAGCCGCCGGCCGTTGCCGTCTTTTGGTGCTGCTTCTGCCTACCTGGCGTCGCCTAGATGGCGTAGTTCGGGGCGAAGGACTGATCGCTGTTCTGGATCTTGCCCTGCTCCTCCTTCACCTTCTTGCCCTTGTCCTTCTTGTCCTTGTGGGAGTTGTCGCCATCGGCGTCGTCGCCCGGACCGTCATTGGAATCCTGGTCCTCGGAGGTCGGCGGGACCACGACGGTCCCGGCCGGGGTCACCAGGACCGAGACGAACGTGGGATCGCTGGCACCGGCGAAGGTGACCCGGCCGATGTACGAACCGACCTGAAGCCCTTCCCAGCTCAGCGTGACCTTGCCGGCCTTGCCGTTGGCGAGCCGGAGCGGGTTCGGGCTCAGCGAGGCCTTGCCCTCGACCTTGCCCAGCACGGCGGCGTCGACCGAGGCCTTGGTGGCCTGGTTGTTCGGGCTGGCGTACAGGTTGGCGTAGATCGTGTACTTACCCGGGGTCGGATTGGGTATGGACACCGATTCGCTGGCCGACGACGTCGCGACCGTCAGCGGACCGTTCGGGGTCATGACGTACATGTCGAAGTCAGCCTTCGGGTCCGCGGAAATGACCGAGAACTTGGCCAGCGGGGAGCCGGCCACGACTGTGACGTCCTTGACGACGTTGGAGGCATCCGGGGCGCCGGTGAACGGACCCGGGACGAGCTCGACGGCCGTGGAGTCGGCCTTCGAGAGACCGTCGAGGGTCATGTTGATCGGCGCGTTCGTGCCGGAGACCACCTTGATGGCACCGGAACCGCTGCCGCCCTCGGAGGTGAAGGCCACATCGGGCAGGGCCACGACCGACTGCGGACGGACCGCGATCGGCGACGCCACATTCTTGTTGGCGCCCTGCCAGGTCAGCGAACCGGTCGCGAACTTGCCCAGGGGCGCGCCCTGGTTCTCAAAGGAGACCTTGAACGTGCGCTTCTCGCCGGCGGCGCGGAAGTTCAGAGCAGCCGGGGTTACGCTGACCTTGACGCCGGGAACGTTGAACTGGGCCTTGTAGACCCCCGGGGTCAGGGCGGTCAGCGTGCGGGTGACCTCGATCTTCCCGGCCAGGTTGCCCAGGGCGAAGGAGGGCAGGTTCATATCCCTCGCCTTGATGGTTCCGTGAATGAACTCCAGGTAGTCGGCCTCGCTGGCGTCGTAGATGAGGCCCGGATCCAGCACGCGGGCCGGGTCCACCTGGCCCGCGCCGGTGGCAAAGACATCGGTGTTCTTGGATCCGTCGGCGTTCTTGACGTCGCTCGTGGTGGTCATCATCGCGGATTTGACCGCGGCCGGGGACCACGTGGGCTTCATGGCCAGGATCAGCGCGCCGAAGCCGGCTACGTGCGGGGAGGCCATTGAGGTGCCGGAAAGGAAACCGAAGTTGTCGCCTCCGGTGCCGATCGGCGAAACGCCGGCCAGTACGGCCACGCCGGGCGCCGCGACGTCAGGCTTGAGGAGGTCGGAGCCTTCAGCGAGCAGCGGGCCCCGGGAAGAGAACCCGGCGATCTGCGGCTGCGCCTCGAGGGGCAGCCCGGTGGTGTCCTTGTTGACCAGGGAAACCGTGATGGCCGGATTGGCCGTGACCTTGGCCTTGATGGCCTCGGTGGCGGGCGGGTTCACATGGACGGTGGGGACCGAGTGCTTGTCCGTGTCCAGTGAGGAGACGGACAGGTTGACGAGGATCATGCCGACGCCGCCTCCGCGCTTGACTTCGGCGCTCTTTGCGACGCGGTCCACGACGCCGCGGTCACAGACCACAACTTTGCCGGCGATTTTGGCCGGATCCAGCGAATCGGGGCCGCACAGATTAGGGCTGGCTTTCCCGGCGGCTCCTGCGTTGGCTGCCAGCACGACGCCGGCGTTGGAAACCTGGCCGTTCATGATGCTAGCGCCGCGGTATTTGCTGCCGTCGGAGAACTCGACCGTTCCCTGCAGTTCCTGCGAGAAGCTGGTGGCCGCGACCGTGGTCAGCCAGGGCGCGCCGTGGTTGACGGTGCTCGCCGTCGGGCCGGAGTTGCCGGCGGAGACCGCGACGAAGATCCCGGCCGAGGCGGCGGACAGGAATGCCAGGGAGACCGGATCGGTGGTGGTATCCGTGGCGCCGGAGATGGAGTAGTTCAGGACGTCCACGCCGTCCTCGATGGCCTTGTTGATGGCCTCGACGGACGCGGACGAGTAGCACCCACCGGAGTTGGGATCGTTGTCTTCCCAGCAGACCTTGTAGATGGACAGCTTCGCGGCCGGCGCGATGCCGCTGGTCTGGCCGAAGCTCCGGCCGTCAACCATGGCCTCGACATTGGCGTTGCCGGCAGCCGTGCTGGCGGTGTGGGTTCCGTGGCTGGCGGCGTCGACCGGGGATAGCCGTTCGCCCGGAGCCCAGTCTTCCGGCGGGACAGTGGCCGCGAAGTCCTCACCAAAGTAGCGGGCGCTCAGGACCTTGGAGTTGCAGGCGGTGCCGTCAAAGTCGGTGCCGACCTGGCATTCGCCCTTGAAGGTTTCGCCGTCGGCTTTGAGCATCGCGATCTTGCCGTCCGGGGTGCGGTACGGCACGCCGACGACGGGATTTCCGGTGAGGGGCTTGACCTCCTGGCCGGCAAAGTAGGCACTGGAGGGGGTGTAGCCGGTGTCAATCACACCGACCACGACGCCCTTGCCGGCCGCGTCCTGGCCGCCAAACTTGGTGTTCCACGTGCCGTTGGGCCCGCTGAGCTTCAGGAAGTCGGCGGTGGAGTAATCGGGGGCGTTCTCCGTGTCCGGCGCGACGACGAGGACCGACGGGTCCCGGGCCAGTTTCACGGCCTGGTCCGCCGTCAGCTTGGCGCTGAAGCCGTTGAGGGCCGCGGTGAACTGGCGCTGCATCTTGACGCCCTGCTGGCCGGCCACCTGGGACTGCTTCTGTTCCAAGTGGGCCTTGTACTGCTTGACCTCGGCCTTGTTGGCATCCAGTTTCTTGCCTGACGCAGGCTTGGTGGCCGGCAGGCCGGCCGTCCCGCCGTCGTAAGTCGCGGAAGGCTTCTCCGCCAGGACCACTATGTAGCGGCCGTCCTTGTAGTTGTTCGGATCAAAATTCTTCTGTGCGACGCCGGCTACTCCCGGGCCTTGCGCCGGGGCCGCATTGGCGGGGGCGATCGCGATGCTGGACAGAAGAACCGGCAAGCCCAGGGTCAGTGCCGCGGCCCTCCGGAGTCCCCCGCTTCGAAGGAAGCTCTTTCCTGGTGATGTCACGAGTGTTTGAACCTTTCGTAAAGGAACGGCCCGGCTTCAACGCCGGGCCCAACGGACTGGCGGGAACTCACCGGGCGGTCGCCCGGCCCGTC
>NZ_KI914962.1:0-19638 GCF_000520575.1 Arthrobacter sp. I3 | reverse complement strand
GCGGTCGCCCGGCCCGTCCCCACGGATACCAGCCGATTCATACAGTACAGACCGAGAGCGAGATATGACATAGACCACAAGGAGGTATTTAATATCTGTCACGCAATACGACACGATGCGATGGCGAGGGTGCTGAACTGCGTCAATTGGACTCCGGCTGCCACAGTGCCCACGCCAGCCTGCGCTGGCTCAGCGCCGGAGGCCGCGACGACTAACGATCTTCGGGCCCGCCGCTGGCCCGCTCGTGACCCGCCGGCCTACTTTCGCGGAGTACGGACCACGTCGCTGATCCATGCGCGGGTCTTCTCATCCAGGGGCCCGGCCACCTTGGTCGCCTTCGCCGCGCGGTCGGCCTTGATCTTCTGCAGGACCATCCGGCCCAGCCCGGCGAACACTGCGACGGCCACAACAGACAACACCACGGATTTCGGTTTCTCAGCCATGCGCACATCCTACTGACCCGCGGCAGCCCCGACCATAGGGCGCAGCCGCCCCCGCGACGCCATTTCTCCAGCTCAAGGACCCGCCGGGGAGGCCGCGTTCACACTCCCGGCTGCGAATACGGCCGGACGCGCGGTGGCCGGTAGAATGGGCATGCAAGCTCGCGGAGCGCCCTTTCACGCTGTATTCACCAGGCAGTCCAACACACAGCGGATCGGCGTGAGACGGCACCACTCCGCTGCGCCCTTACCCAACGCTCACGCACAGGAGTTGCCGGATGCCCCGGATCGTTGTCGACGTCATGCCCAAGCCCGAGATTCTGGACCCGCAGGGGAAGGCCATCGTCGGTGCTCTGCCCCGGCTGGGCTTCACCGCTTTCAGCTCTGTCCGCCAGGGCAAGCGCTTTGAACTCACGGTCGACGGCGAGGTGACCGAGGAGATCCTGGCCCAGGCCCGCGACGCCGCGGAGACCCTGCTGTCCAACCCGGTCATCGAGGACGTCGTCAACGTCGAGGTCGTTGAGGCCTGAAATGACTGAACTCCCCCTGATCGGCGAGGCCGTCGCCGTCGCCGCCAACCCCAGGCTCGCTGGTGCGAAGATCGGCGTCGTCACCTTCCCCGGCACCCTCGACGACCGCGACGCCGCCCGTGCGGTCCGTCTGGCCGGCGCCACCCCGGTGGAGCTCTGGCACGCCGGCACCACCCTGGGTGACGTTGACGCCGTCGTGATTCCCGGCGGGTTCTCGTACGGCGATTACCTCCGCGCCGGCGCGATCGCCCGTTTCGCGCCGCTGATGTCCAAGATCATCGACGCCGCCAATTCCGAGGCAAAGCTGCCCGTGCTGGGCATCTGCAACGGCTTCCAGATCCTGACCGAGTCGCACCTGCTGCCCGGCTCCATGATCAAGAACGACCACCTGAAGTTCATGTGCCGCGACCAGGTCCTGCGCGTGGAGAACAACACCACCGCCTGGACCGGGGACTACGCCGCCGGCCAGGAAATCACCGTGCCGCTGAAGAACCAGGACGGCCAGTACATCGCCGACGAGAAGACCCTGGACGCGCTCGAGGCCGAAGGCCGCGTTGTGTTCCGCTACGTCGGCTTCAACCCGAACGGCTCCCGCCGCGACATCGCCGGCATTTCCAACGCCGCGGGCAACGTGGTGGGCCTCATGCCGCACCCTGAGCACGCCGTGGAGGCCGGCTTCGGTCCCGAGCTCGGCTCCGGCACCGAGGGCCTCGGGTTCTTCACCTCTGTCCTGAACAAGATCGTGGGAGACAACAAATGACGGAGACACCCGCAGTGGCGGCACCCGCGGAGACCGCCCGGAAGTTCAACATCGACACCGTCGAGAACGCGGCCAAGACCCCGGACACCGAACTCCCCTGGGCCGAACTGGGCCTGAAGCAGAACGAGTTCGACGAGGTCGTCAAGGTCCTGGGCCGCCGCCCCACCGGCGCGGAACTCGCCATGTACTCGGTGATGTGGAGCGAACACTGCTCCTACAAGTCCTCGAAGAACCACCTGCGCCAGTTCGGCGACAAGGTGACCGAGGAAATGAAAAAGGACATGCTCGTGGGTATCGGCGAAAACGCCGGTGTCACCAACCTGGGCGACGGCTGGGCCGTGACGTTCAAGATTGAATCCCACAACTCGCCGTCCTTCGTGGAGCCCTACCAGGGCGCCGCAACCGGCATCGGCGGCATTGTCCGCGACATCATCTCCATGGGCGCCCGCCCGGTAGCGGTGATGGATCCGCTGCGCTTCGGCGCCATTGACCACCCGGACACCGCCCGCGTCATGCACGGCGCCGTGGCAGGGATCGGCGGCTACGGCAACTCGCTGGGCCTGCCCAACATCGGCGGCGAAATGGTCTTCGACTCCGTCTACCAGGGCAACCCGCTGGTGAACGCGCTGGCCGTCGGCGTGATGCGCCACGAGGACATCCGCCTCGCCAACGCCTCCGGCAAGGGCAACAAGGTGGTGCTGTTCGGTGCCCGCACCGGCGGCGACGGCATCGGCGGCGCCTCCGTGCTGGCCTCGGAGTCCTTCGATGACACCAAGCCGTCCAAGCGCCCCGCGGTCCAGGTGGGCGACCCGTTCGCCGAGAAGGTCCTGATCGAGTGCTGCCTGGAGCTGTTCAAGGGTTCCCTGGTGGAAGGCATCCAGGACCTCGGCGCCGCCGGCATTTCCTGCGCCACCTCCGAGCTCGCCTCCAACGGCGACGGCGGCATGGAAGTCGAGCTGACCTCCGTGCTGCTCCGCGACCCCACCCTGACCCCGGGCGAAATCCTGATGTCCGAGTCGCAGGAACGCATGATGGCCGTGGTCACCCCCGAGAACATCGCCGCGTTTGAAGCGGTCATGGACAAGTGGGCGGTGGAGTACTCCTGGCTGGGCGAGGTGACCGATACCGGCCGCCTCATCATCACGTGGGAAGGCGAGGTCATTGTCGACGTCGACCCGCGCACCGTGGCCCACGACGGTCCGGTCTACGACCGCCCCTACGCCCGCCCCGAATGGCAGGACGCCGTCCAGGCCGACTCCTTCACCGGGTCCGTGCAGGACGCCGGCCGTCCCTCCGCCCCGGCGGAACTGGCCGACGCCATCTCCGAACTCGTCGCCTCCCCGAACATGTGCGACAAGTCCTGGATCACCAAGCAGTACGACCGCTACGTCGGCGGCAACACCGCCATGGCGTTCCCGGACGACGCCGGCGTGGTCCGGGTGGACGAGGAAACCGGCCTCGGCGTGGCCCTGGCCACCGACGCCAACGGCCGCTACACCTACCTGGACCCGTACCACGGCGCTCAGCTGGCCCTGGCCGAGGCCTACCGCAACGTTGCCACCTCAGGTGCCGTGCCGATGGCCGTCAGCGACTGCCTGAACTTCGGGTCCCCCGAGGACCCCGACGTCATGTGGCAGCTGGCCGAAGCCATCCGCGGCCTGTCCGACGCCTGCATGGTCCTCGGCATCCCGGTCACCGGCGGCAACGTCTCGCTCTACAACCAGACCGGGACCACCCCCATCCACCCCTCCCCCGTGGTGGCTGTGCTGGGCAAGTTCGACGACGTCGCCCGCCGCACGCCGTCGGGCTGGAAGGAAGACGGCCAGGCCATCTACCTGCTGGGCACGACGGCGGCAGAGCTGGACGGTTCGGAATGGTCGAACATGCGCGGACACCTGGGCGGCCTGCCGCCGAAGGTTGACCTCGACGCCGAGCGCGAACTGGGCCAGATCCTGATCAACGCCTCCCGCGACGGCATGGTGGATTCCGCCCACGACCTCTCCGAAGGCGGCCTCGCCGCGGCCCTCGTGGAGTCGTCCCTGCGCTACGGCGTGGGCGCCCGGATCGCCCTGCAGGACGTCCTGGACCGCGACGGCGTGGACCTGTTCACGGCGCTGTTCTCCGAAACCCAGGGCCGCGCCGTCGTCGCTGTGCCCCGCTCGGAGGAAATCCGGTTCACGGACATGTGCACCGCCCGCGGCTTCGCGCACGTCCGGATCGGTGTGGTGGACGCCGAGGGCGGCACGCTGGAGATCAACGGTGTCGAGACCATGAGCCTCGACGCGCTCCGCGAAGCCCACGAGGCGACCCTGCCGAAGTACTTCGGCTAGTCCCCACCGCCACCCTAGCCTCGCAGGCTCGGCCAGGGAACCCTGGCGGCGTGGGCCCACCCACCGCCGCCCTAGTTCCATCGATTGCTCCGCAGCTGCCCTTTTGAACCCTCAAAACTGCAGTTGCGGAGCAATCGTTCGTTAACGGCCGGGCCTCCAGCCCGCCTGCAGGAGTGCGGTACGGACCTTGGCCACCGCGGCCTTGGCATGATCGTGCATATGCCGCTTGGAGATCCGGACCTCGGTCCAACCGAGGGCCGTGTACTTCTCCGAACGGGCGATGTCCCGGACGATCTGGCCCTCCTCACCGTGGAGTTCGCCCTCGTACTCGACGCCGATTCTGTATTTCCGATAGGACAGGTCGGGTTCGTGGTGCCGGGTTCCTGCATCGTCGATGATCGGCACGTTCAGCTCTGGTTCCGGAAGGCCGGCCCGGACTATGGCCAGCCTCAGCAACGACTCCTGCGGCGAATCGGAGCCCACGCGAATGAGGGCGATGGCTTCCTTCGCCTTGCGGATTCCGCGTTTTCCCTTGTGGCGGTCGATCATCCGCTGCAAGTCCTGAAGGCTGCAGAGCGGCGCCTCCCTGCCCTCGAGCTCAGGTCTGGGCATCCGAACGCAGCTGTCGCCAGCCACAACGAGTTGGTCTACGGTCAACATTTCGGCTAGATCCAGCCAGGTCCGCTCCGGGGTGGTGATGGGGATCCCGTCCAGCAGCGTGATTTCGTCGTCGTAGAGCTTCATGCGGTGGACGATGACGTGTGGCCGGTTGAGATGGGCCGCGCCCTCGGGCCTGATCACGTGGTACATCGGTGGTGCCTCCTTCTGCTGCCGCACCGGAAGCGAACCAAGCTCCGCCGCGGTGAGGTGCGACGCGGCGCATCGCTCATTGACCTCAATGAAAGGCCGCACTCGCACGCACAAGGGAAGCCCCGGCGTCGGGCTTTGCACACGGATTCCCCGGCCCAGCGCGGCCAGGGACTGGTGGCGGAGTCTTTTTAGTGACACACCAGCCGCTGCCGCTTCGACGACGGTAAAGGGTCGTCGCTGGAAATCGTCCGGCAGCGGACGCGCGGTCTTCATGGCTTCATCAGACCAGTTCGGCGTCGACGCTGCAGAAGTTATCCACAACGCCCATCGACTGCTCCATAAGTGCCGTTATGGAGCCTCAAAAGGGCGACCACGGAGCAATCGACGGGGGTTGGCGGAGCAATCGACGGGGGTTGGCGGAGCAATCCGCGGGGTCAGTCGTCGCTGCGGAGCTCCCGTTGCCGTGCGCTGAGGAGTTCGAGTTCGGGCCGGGCCGCCACGAAGCGTTCGACGCCGGTCAGCACCTCCACGACGTGTGCACGGTCTGCTGCCACCAGGCCGGCGCCCAACTGCGTGCGCCGGTGCTGCTCATGATCCCCGACCTCGGCCACGGAGACATCAAAGCGGCGCTTCAGCTCCGCCAGGAGCGGGCGCACCACGGAGCGCTTCTCCTTCAGGCTGTGAACGTCGCCCAGAAGGATGTCGAATTCAATCCAGCCGATCCACATGCCATAAGCCTATCCATTGCTCGCCACCGGCCCCCTCGCCTCGCAAGCTCGGCCAGGGAACCCTGCCGTCGATTGCTCCGTAACGGCCGTTTTGAGGCCTCAAAAGGGCCGTTACGGAGCAATCGCCGGGGTGAGACGGGGTTAGATGGTGAGCTCGCCCATCCGGTCCCAGCCGTCGCCGTCGAGCTGCCGGCTGATGATCCTGGGCGTCTCGGCCAGGGCCTGAGGCATGTCCGCCATGGCCTGCTTGAAGTGGGCGCTGTTCACGTGGGCCCCGGCGGCGTCATCCTTGAAGGCCTCAACCAGGACGAATTCGTTGGGGTCCTCCACACTGCTGGACCAGTCGAACCACAGGTTGCCTGGCTCCTGGCGGGTGGCTTGGGTGAAATCGTTCACGAGTCCCAGCCAGCGCTCCGACCAGTCCGGCTTGACCTTGAATTTGACGACGATGAAGATCATGGGCTGAAGCCTTTCATTGGTTTTCCGGAGGTTCCATTCTTCCAGCATGACAATGCCGGGTCACATGGCAGTTGGCGGGTCAACAGGCCTCGATGGCCTCGCGGGCCAGTTCCTGCTGCCGCGGCGTGCCGATCCGGTCGGCCCACTGTTCGGCGAGCTGGAACTCCACCATCGCCTCGGTGCACCGGCCGGCGTCATGCAGCGTCCAGCCGAGGTTGTTGTGCAGCGAAACCACCCACCGTTTGGTCCGCTCATCGTGGACCGTGGAGGCGTACTCCAGGGCGCTCCGGGTCCAGGTCTCGGCGTGGGCGGAGTCGGCGATGGCGAGCATGTGCAGCGCGTCAACGGCCAGGAATTCCTCGACCAGGTAGTCAGCCAGTTCGGCCGCCTGTTCAAACAGCGGCACGGCCATCTCGGGGTGGCCGCTGGAATTGAGCACCCGGCCGCGTTCGAGCAGCACCCTGACGGCCACGGTGGGCTCGTCGGCATCGACCGCATCCAGCAGGGCGTCGGCTTCCTCGTAGCGGCCCTGCAGCCCGATGGCCCGTCCCAGCTGCGTGGTGAGCTCGGCACGTTCGTCGGCGTCGTAGCGTTCATCTGCGGCCGCCGCCCGGAACCGGGCTTCGGACCCGGCGGGGTCGTCGAAGTTCCACAATTGGTCAAGGGTTTTCTGTTCCAGCATCCTTCGGCTCCTGATCAGCTTTCACCTGCGGCCAGTTCGTGTGCACTCCCAATGTAGCGGGAAGTGACATGCCGTTGTGCCCGTCCCGTGAGGGCGCGGCCGGTCGCGTAGAACCAGTTGGACGGCCGGCTGAAGGCCGTGATTTTCAGGAACACCCGCCCGGCGGCGTCGATCTCCACTTCGAAGGCCTCCTCGCCCCGCACGGGATGACCGGGCAGTGTGCCGTACCCGAACCCGGCTCGTTGCGGCCCGTCGCCGGGCACGGGCCGGCGTACCCACACCACCTCGCAGGGCGCGTTGATCCGGAAGGGTCCGACGCCGAATCCGCTCACCACGCGCGCGCCGGGCACGACGGCGTCGGAGTCGGTGTGGACGCGCAGCCCGGAGCGTTTCTGCAGCTGCCAGGTCAGAATCCCCTGCGCCACCCTCCGGTACAAAGCCGGGCCGTCGCCGAGGTATGCCCGGGACACCAGGCAGGGAAAGCCCGCCGGCGCCTGGCCGTGCTCGGTGGAGCCAATGCCCGGATAGTTCAGCCCGCCCCGCGCGCCGGCACCGGGATCACCGCTCATGTGTCCTCGCCCCTGGCGAGTCCCGCCCAGCCCAGCTGTTCCCGCTGCTTCCGGCTGAACGAGGCGACCACCAGGTCGTACGAATCCTCCACCATGTCCCGGATCATGTCGTCCGGCAACGATCCGTCCAGCCGGACCCCGTTCCAGTGCGTCTTATTCATATGCCAGGCGCCGGTGATTTCCGGGTGGATGGCCCGCAGCTGTTCGGCCAGGGCCGGCTCGCATTTGAGGCTCACGGACCAGTCGGCCGGGTCCATGGCCGACGCCGCGAACATCTTGGCGTCCTGCCTCGTGCCGCCGGCTATCCGTGCCCGCACCTTGAAGACCGATGTCTCCGGTCCGAAAGGAAAGTCCTCAAACGCACCGGGGAAGCTCAGGCAGATCTCGCGGAGGGTGGCAACGTCCATGGCACGAGCCTATCCGGCTGCGGCCTGCCCGGCTGCGCGGGCTATCCGGCTGCGGCCTGCCTCACCCTGCCTGCGCGGCGGTGCGGGCGTCGCCGATGCTGTGCAGCCCTTCGGGGGTGGTGCCGTTGACTTCGTAGTCGCCCACGGTGCGGGCCTTGAACACGGCGGGGTTGTGGGTGGAAACGGTCCTGGCGTTGCGCCAGTGCCGGTCCAGCGATTTCGACTTCGACGTGGCGGATGCCCCGGTGATGTCGAAGAGCTGCTGGGCCGCGGACTGGACGAGTTCCGGCACCAGCAGCTGCGCCTTTTCCACCGCGATTTCGCCGCGGACGTAGCGTTGTTCCGGGGTGAGGTCCAGGTTCTGGTCCGCGCCGGCGTCGAGCTCCCGGGCGGCGGCCAGCACCACGGATTCCGCCGCGAAGACCTTGGCCGAGAGCTGGCCGACCAGCTGCAGGATCAGCGGGTCGTGGCGGAACAGTTCGCCGGAGCCGGTGTTGAAGGTGCGCTTGCGGTCGCGGACCAGCGCCCTCGCGTCGGCCAGCGCCGCCCGGCCGATGCCCGCCAGGACGGCGAGCAGGACCAGCTGGAAGAAGGCCGGCTCGTGCGTGGTGGATTCCGAGCGCCGGATGATGTTGGTGTCCGGCACCACGGCGTCACGGAAAATCGTGGTGCCGGTACCGGTCAGCTGCTGGCCGAACCCGTCCCAGTCGTCGAGGATTTCCACTCCGGGCTGGGTGGTGCTGACCACGGCGTACTGGCGGCCCTCCACGCCCTCGGTGCTGGCCATGACGGCAATCCACTCGGCGAAGATGGTGCCGGTGGTGTAGTACTTCCTGCCGTTCAAGAGCCAGTCCCCGCCGTGGCGCGTCAGCTTGGTTCCGGTGGTGCCGAGGACATTGCCGGATTTCTCCGTGGCGGCGTTTCCAAAGATCTCGCCGGCCACCACTTTCGGGTACCAGCGGTTCCGGAAGTCCTCGGATTCCAGGCCGACGGTTTCCACGAACGCGAAGTGCGAGCGGTAGAGGTGGGCCACGGAGGAATCCGCCTCGGCGAGTTCGATGAGCAGCCGGAAGAAGTGCTCGAAGCCGATGCCGTCGCCGCCGTGTTCCGTGGGCACCCGCAGCCGGCCGAAGCCCTCCTCGTTCAGCCAGCGGACCTGTTCGAAGGGCAGGACCCGGTCCTGCTCGCGGGCCAGCGCGCCCTCCGCGATCCGGGCAAAGACGGGCCGGAAACGCTGGGCCAGGGTCTCGTAGGCGGCTTCGGCCGAGGCGGCTTCGGCCGACGGTGCCTCGGCGTAGGCGGCTTCGGCCGACGGTGCTGATGGTGCTGCGGCCGATGGTGCTGCGGGGGCTGTGGTCTCTGCTGTGTAGGACATGCGTTCCCTTGGTTGCTGTTGGCCGGGCTAGAGCTTGGCGGCGTCGGCGGCGGGGTCCTGGTCCCAGGGGGTGGGCAGGATGCCCTTCTGGTAGCTGGCAAACCAGGCTTTGACCTCCGGGGACTGGAAGGCGGCCTTGAGGGCCGCGGCCTTCTCCGACCCGGCAAAATCCTTCCGCCCGGCAACCACGATCCGGAACGGGACCTGGTCCGCATCCGTTTCGAAGGCCAGTGCGTCGTCCTTGCTGTGCCCGGCATCGGCGGCCATCCGGGCGACCAGGAAGCCGGCGTCGACATCGGGAAGGGTCTTGGCGAGGGACTGCTGGTCCACTTCCACGAACTGCAGCTTCTTCGGGTTGGCCGTGATGTTCTTTTGCGAGGTGTGGATCACGGTGGCGTCGGACAGCTCCAGCAGGCCGGCGTCGCGCAGCATGAACAGGGCACGGCCGTTGTTCGCCGGGTCCACCGGAATGCCGATCTTGGCGCCGTCCGGGAGCTCGTTCAGGGACTTGTACTTGTCAGACCAGATGCCGCCCGGGGCGCTGTAGACGTAGAACAGTCCCACGTTCTCCAGGCCCTTGTCCTGGTTGAACTGTTTCAGGTAGGCGTTGTGCTGGAAGAAGTTGGCGTCGAATTCGCCGTTGGCCACGGCCAGGTTGGGCTGGATGATGTCCGTGACGTACGTGGGCTCCAGGGTCCAGCCCTGGGCCGCGAGCAGGTTCTGGGCCAGCTTGGTCGGTTCCTGGTACGGGGCAGACTCGGTGACGATAATCTTGATCGTCTTGCCGCCGCTGGCGCCGGCACCGCCGGGGTTGGTGAGGCCGCAGCCGGTCAGTGCCGCGGCGGAGACCGCACCGGCGCCGGCGAGGGCATATTTGAGGAAATTTCTACGCTGCATGGTCTTGGTCCTTTGTGGTGGTTCGCGCTGAGCTATGACTGGGCGGTAACGCTGGCGGGCTGGTTTTCGGCCGCCGCGGAGAATTCGGTGAAGGCTCCCCGGAAGGCCGCGGCGGGGTGGCGTCCGTTGAGCCGCGGCCCGGCGCCGAAGAGCTTCTCGCGCAGGGTTCCCGGCGCGTAGCCGGTCTGGGCGAGGCCGCGGCTGCGCAGTTCCGGCAGCACACCGTCGATGAAGTCGGTGTAGGAGCCGGGGATGGTGTGGTTGATGATGTTGATGCCGTCGATTCCGGCGTCCTGCCACCGCTCGAGACGGTCGGCAATCTGGTCCGGCGTTCCCACCACCCGGTTGGCCCGGCTGCGGTAGAGCGCAATGTCGCGGAGGGTGGGGTTGCCGCCTCGGACGGAGGCGCGGATGGCCGTGAGATGTCCCTGGCTGCCTTCCGTTTCAAGGTCCCCGAGCGGGGTGTCCAGCGGCAGGCCGCCGAGGTCGACGCCGAACCCGCCGCCCACGTGGGCCAGCAGGGCCTCAATGTCCAGGCTGTCCTCGAGCTCATCGGCCTTGCGGTGCGCCTCGGCTTCCGTGCCGCCCACCACGAAGTGCATGCCCTGGAGGAACTTCACGTCATCCGGATGGCGGCCGGCGGCAACGGCCTGTTCCCGGACGGCCGCGGTGTACTTCGCGGCCACCTCGGTGCTCGGCGCAAGGGTGAAGGTGGCCTCGGCGTTGGCGGCGCAGAACTGCTGGCCGCGGCCGGAGCTCCCGGCCTGGAAAAGCACCGGGGTGCGTTGCGGCGAAGGGGCCGCGAGGTGGGGTCCGTCGATCGAGTACCGGGGTCCGCGGTGGTAGATCTTGCTGACTTTCTCCGGGTTCGCGTGGACTCCGGTCTCCTTGTCCCGGAGCAGCGCGTCGTCTTCCCAGGACCCTTCCCACAATTTGTAGGCGGCCTCGACGTATTCGTCCGCCCAGTCGTAGCGTTCGTCATGCTTGGTCAGCTCGGTGGCGTTGAAGTTCCGGTGCGCGTTTTCCAGCACGCTGGTGACGATGTTCCAGGCCACCCGGCCGTCGCTGATGTGGTCCAGCGTGGACATCTGCCGGGCGAACTGGAACGGGTGGCTCTGAATCACCGACGACGTCGCGGCCAGTCCGATCTCCCGCGTTCCGGTGGCGAGCGCGGAGAGCAGGATGAGGGGGTCGTTGGACGGCACCTGCAGGCCCTTTTTCAGCAGCGATGCCCACCCGCCGTCGTAGTCGCCGTAGAGACCGACGACGTCGGCGAAGAAGATCGCGTCAAACTTGGCGTCTTCGAGCTGGCGGGCCAGGTCGATCCAGAGCTGGAGTTCGTTGAACCGGTGCTGCTGGGCTTCCCGGCGCCGCCACTGGCCGCCCATGATGTGGCTGGACGTGTTCATCACGAAGGCGCTGATCAGCAGGCGGGGGCGGGGTCCGTCGAAACGGGTACTGGGTGTTGAAGTCATGGGGTGCTTTCCGCTGTGGGAGGTGGGACGAGGGTGCTGCCGGCGCTCAGAGGCGCTTGTCCAGGCGCCGGGCAACATAGGATCCGCCCAGCTGAACGATGGTGACCAGCAGGATCATCAGGACTATGGCGGTGATCATGAGCGGTGTCTCGTAGCGGTAATAGCCGTACCGGATGGCGAAGTCGCCGATTCCGCCGCCGCCCACCAGGCCGGCCATCGCCGAGTAGGAGATGAAGCTGACGGTCATGATGGTGATGGAGCTGACGAGTCCGGGCTTCGCCTCCACAATCAGGACGTCCCGGACGATCTGGGACCGGCTGGCGCCCATGGACCGTGCCGCTTCGACCACTCCGCCGCCGAGCTGGCTCAGGTTCTGTTCCACGAAGCGGGCGAAATACGGAATGGCGTTGAGGGTCAGCGGGACAATGACGGCGGCCGTACCGATGGTCGTGCCGACAATGAACCTGGTCACGGGAATGATTGCGATCAGCAGGATCAGGAACGGGAACGAGCGGAGCAGGTTGACCAGCCCGTCCAGGACCCGGTGCAGCTTTGGCCTGTGCTTGAGCCCGTTGGGACCGATGGTGTAGAGCAGGACACCCAGCGGTGTCCCGAGCAGCACCGCCAGCGGGATGGCCACCAGCAGCATGGTGAGGGTCTGCCCCATGGCGACGCCGATTTCGGGCAGGACTTCCAGGATGCGGTCAAACATTGATCAGGCCCTCCGACGCGGCTGTGGTGTGGGTGCCCCTCCCGGAGCGGTCCAGCTGGATCTCATCGGAGACCAGGTAGCGGCCGATCGACGTCGCCGGGTGGAAACCGGGGCGTTGGAGTTCGGCGAGGTCGAACTGCTCCACCACCCGGCCTTCTTCCATGACCGCGACGTTGTCCGCGATGGCCTTGATGACATTCATCTCGTGGGTGACCACCACGATTGTGATGCCGAATTCGGCGTTGACGTCGGCCAGGTACTGCAGGACCGATGACGTCGTCCGGGGATCCACGGCCGACGTCGGCTCGTCGCAGAGCAGCACTTTGGGCCCGGTGGCGAGGGCGCGGGCGATCGCCACCCGCTGTTTCTGGCCCCCGGAGAGTTTGGCCGGATACGTTCCCGCTTTGTCGGCGAGGTCCACGATTTCCAGGGTTTCGGCGGCCCGCCGCCGGCGTTCCGCCTTCCCGACGCCGGCGAACTTCAGGGACAGCTCCACATTTTCCTGGGCTGTGAGGTTGTTGAGGAGATTGAAGTGCTGGAAAATCATGCCGATGTCATGCCGCTTGGTCCGGAGCTCTGCGTCGGACAGGGTCACCAGGTCCACGCCGTCCACCAGGACGCGGCCCGACGTGGGGCGCTCGAGCAGGTTGATGTTGCGCAGCAGCGTGGATTTGCCGGCGCCGGAGAACCCGATGATGCCTTGGATGGTGCCCCGCCTGATGTGCAGGCTGACGTCATCGACGGCCGTAAAAGGTCCCGCGGCCGAAGCGAATGACGTGCTGACGTTCTGGATCTCGATCACAGGCCCCCACCTGCTCGGGGCCGCGGCGCTGCCGCTGTCTGCGTGTTCATGATTTCCTCCGGGCTCGCCCGAGGAAAGCCCCGGGTCCTGGCTTCCGGGCAGCGCTGAGCGAAGCCGGGGAGCCTCAGACCACAGTGGTTCTCCATCGGTCCTGGCGGTAGCACCGTCCTCAAAGGAGGGGGTTGCTGCGGCGTCACGGAGCCAGATCTCTCAGCCGCTCGGGATGGTTACGAGTCCATCTCACACGGCAGGAGGCCGGATACGGAAAAAGCCGGTCACATTTTGTAACCGACTCTTCCCGATCTGTTGATCGTCATTCCCGGGCCGTCAGATGCCCACGCGCCAGCCTTCGCGGGCAGGGCACGCGTTCACGACGACGTCCAGCCCGGCGGCCTTCGCGCGGTCCGTCGCGGCGTCATCGAAGACGCCCAGCTGCAGCCAGACGGCCTTGGCGCCTACCGCGATGGCCTCGTCTATGACGGCGCCCACCCTGTGGGAGTTGACGAAGCAGTCCACGACGTCGATCGGGTGCTTCTCCGCCGGAATGTCAGTCAGGGAGCGGTACCCCTTCTCGCCGTGGACGTCGTCTCCGGGCAGGTTGACCGGGATGATTTCCATGCCCATCCGGTCCCGGACATAGAGGGAAACCTCATACGCCGAGCGCCATTCGTTGGTGGTGAGGCCGACCACCGCCCACGTGCCTTTGGTTCGCATGAGGCGGTCAATGACTGCCGGATCGTTAACATGGGCCATGCATCAACCTTACTCCTGCGACCTTTCCGGGCAATTGTCGAATAAATGAATGATTTAGGCCGGACGCATGCCGGGTGAACGAATATTACGGCGCTCCCGCACGCCGATTTTGCGGAATCGTGCATCTGAAGTTCTAGTAGGTAGTGACCATCCCGAGCGGCCGAGAGACCTGGATCGATGACGCCGCAGCAACCCCCCGGTGACGTGAGACGACCATTCCCACGCAACCGCTCCGCCCTCCTTCGGTGATATTCGAGGGCGCCGGAGCAGCCAAGGGGTGCTACTGCCAGGACCGATGGAGTGCAGCAATGACCCCTGAGAATTCTTCCGCCCTGCCCACCTTTGCCCGGACTGCGTCCGAGGCATTCCCACAAACCACTTCGGACGCGACGGCGAACGAAGCAGGGCTGCGTGACGCGCCCGGCTCCTCTCGCGGCTCTTCGGGATGGTCCCTGAACGAGCCCACGGACGGCGCAGTGCACGGCGTCCCCGCCGACGGGCCGGCGCGTCACCGCAGCACCACCTCCGGAAACCACCCTCCCCGGCACGGCGCCGCCGCGACCGCGGGAACTGTCCAAGCAGAGACGGTTGCGTTCTGGGAAACCCAGGCTCTCCGCCTCGACTGGGCGGACCTGCCCGGCGGCGCAACGGAGCACGCCAAGCCCTGGCACACCGCGCACCGCCGGGTCCCGGCCGACGTCGAGGCCGGCCTCGGACCGCAGATCACCTGGTTCGAAGGGGGCAGGCTCAATGTCGCCTACAACTGCGTCGACCGCCACGTGGCGGCGGGGCGCGGAGACAAGGTGGCCCTGCACTTTGAGGGCGAACCCGGCGACCGCCGCGCCGTCACCTACGCCGAACTCCAGCGCGAGGTCTCCAAAGCCGCCAATGCCCTCCTGGACCTCGGCATCACCAAGGGCGACCGGGTGGTCATCTACCTCCCCGTCATCCCCGAAACCGTGATCATCACCCTCGCAGTGGCCCGGATCGGCGCCATCCATTCCCTGGTCTTCGGCGGATTCTCCGCCGAGGCCCTGAAGTTCCGGGTGGAGGACACCGGCGCCAAGCTCCTGGTCACCACCGACGGCCAGTTCCGCCGCGGCACCGCCGTGCCGGTCAAGGACAACGCGGACGCCGCCGTCGCCGGCGACAACGCCATCGAACACGTCCTGGTGGTCAACCGGACCACTCCCGCGGACGAGCTGGACACCGTCCCGATGACCGCCGGCCGCGACGTGTGGTGGCACGACGCCGTCGGGCGGGCCTCCGAGACTCACGAAGCCGAGGCGTTCGACGCCGAGACGCCGCTGTTCATCATGTACACCTCCGGCACCACCGGCAAGCCCAAGGGCCTGGTCCACACCTCCGGCGGCTACCTCACACAGGCGTCATGGAGCTTCGAGCACCTGTTCAGCAACCCCGACCCCGCGCTGCGGGAGAAGGACGTGCACTGGTGCACGGCCGATCTCGCCTGGGTCACCGCGCACACCTACGAGCTCTACGGCCCGCTCTCCAACGGCGCCACGCAGGTCATCTTCGAGGGCACGCCCAACACCCCGCACCCGGGCCGGCACTTTGAGATCATCGAACGGTACGGGGTCACGCAGTATTACACCGCGCCCACTCTGGTCCGCTCCCTCATGGGCTGGTTCCCGGACGGCGTCCCGGACACGTACGACCTCTCCTCCATCCGTCTCCTCGGCACGGTGGGCGAGGCCATCAACCCCGAGGCCTGGCGCTGGTTCCGGACCAATATCGGCGCCGGCACCGCCCCCGTGGTGGACACGTGGTGGCAGTCCGAAACCGGCGCCACCATCCTCTCCCCGGCACCGACGGACGCCGCGTTCAAGCCCGGCTGCGCGGCCCGCCCGCTGCCCGGCGTCAGCACGCGCATCGTGGACGACGCCGGCAATACGGTGCCGCCCGGCGTCCAGGGTTTCATCGTGGTGGACTCCCCCGGCCCGGCGATCGCCCGGACGGTCTGGGGCAACCCGCGCCGCTACTTCGATTCGTACTGGCGCCAATACGCCAAGCAGGGCTGGTTCCTCGCCGGTGACGGCGCCAAGTATGACGACGACGGCGACATCTGGATCCTCGGGCGGGTGGACGACACCCTCAACGTCTCCGGACACCTGCTCTCCACCATCGAGGTCGAATCGGCGCTCGTCACCCACCCGGACGTGGTGGAGGCCGGCGTCTGCCCGGTCGCGGACCCAAAGACCGGCCACGCGATCGTCGCGTTCGTGGTGCTGAAGGATTCGGCGGCCACCCCCGACATCCAGGGTGTCCTGAAGGCGCACGTCGCGAAGCAGATCGGGCCGATCGCCAAGCCGCGGGACGTCGTCGTCGTTCCCGACGTGCCGAAAACCCGCAGCGGCAAGATCATGCGCCGGCTGCTGACCCAGCTGTTCGAAGGCACAACGCTCGGCGACACCACCTCGCTGCAGAACGAACCATCCATCGCGGGCATCCAGGATGTGCTGCGCGACCGCGCCACGGAATTCCTGGCAACAGCAAGCCCCACCCGGAAGTAAAGGAACACCCATGACTGAGATCAGCAACGTCGCCCGTCTTTCCGAACCGCTCAAGTTCGCCTACTGGGTCCCCAACGTCTCCGGCGGCCTGGTGGTGTCCACCATCGAACAGCGCACCGGCTGGGACTTCGAATACAACAAGAAGCTCGCCAGGATCGCGGAGAACTCCGGTTTCGAATACGCCCTGACCCAGACCCGGTACGCCGCCTCCTACGGCGCGGACAAGCAGCACGAGGCCACCTCGTTCAGCCTGGCGCTGCTGGCCGCCACAGAGCGCCTCAAGGTGATCTCCGCCGTCCATCCGGGCATGTGGCACCCCGGCGTGCTGGCGAAGTACATCATCACCGCGGACCACATCTCCAACGGCCGCGCCGCCGTAAACATCGTCTCCGGCTGGCTCAAGGACGAATTCACCAACTTCGGCCTCGAATGGCTCGAACACGACGAGCGCTACGTCCGCACCGAGGAATTCATCAAGGTCCTCCGCGGGCTCTGGACCGAGCAGGACTACAGCCAGTCCGGCAAGTACTACAACATCACCGACTTCACCCTGAACCCGGCACCGGTGGACGTGCCGGGCCGGGCGCACCCGGAGATCTTCTTCGGCGGCAATTCCACGGCCGCGCAGGCCACCGCCGGCCGGGCGGCTGACTGGTACTTCTCCAACGGCAAGGACCTCGAGGGGTTCAAGGAGAACATCGCCGGTGTGGTGGCGGCGTCAGGTGCCGCCGGTCGCGGCACGGAAGGTGCGCTCCCCTCCCCCAAGTTTGGCCTGAACGGCTTCGTGATCGCCCGGGATTCCGAGAAGGAAGCCCGCGACACACTCCGCGAGATCGTCGAGAAGGCGCACAGGCCCGCCGTGGAGGGGTTCCGCGCCGCCGTCCAGGAAGCCGGGGCGTCCACCAAGGACGGCAAGGGCATGTGGGCCGACTCGAGCTTCGAGGACCTGGTCCAGTACAACGACGGCTTCAAGACGCAGCTGATCGGCACCCCGGAGCAGATCGCCGAGCGGATCGTGGCGTACAAGAAGATCGGCGTGAACCTGTTCCTGACCGGCTACCTGCACTTCCAGGAGGAAGTCGCCGCGTTCGGCCAGGACATCCTGCCGATCGTCCGCGAGCTCGAGGCGGATCTGGCCCGGAAGAACGGCACCGAACTGGACCTGTCCCGGACCCCGGCGGCAAACGCCGGCACTACCAGCAAGCTGGTGAACGCGTAATGGCTGACCGCAAGTTCGGTTTCCGCACCCGTGCGCTGCACGCCGGCGGCACCCCCGACGCCGAGCACGGCGCCCGCGCCGTGCCGATCTACCAGACCACCTCCTTCGTGTTCAAGGACACCCAGGACGCCGCGAACCTCTTCGCGCTGCAGAAATACGGCAACATCTATTCCCGGATCGGCAACCCCACCGTGGCCGCGTTCGAGGAGCGCATCGCCTCCCTGGAGGGCGGAATCGGCGCCGTGGCGACGTCGTCGGGCATGGCGGCGGAGTTCATCACCTTTGCCGCGCTGACCCAGGCCGGGGACCACATCGTGGCCGCCTCCCAGCTCTACGGCGGCACGGTGACCCAACTGGACGTCACGCTGCGCCGCTTCGGCGTGGACACCACATTCGTCGCCGGCACCGACCCGGCGGACTACGCCGCCGCAGTCCGGGAAAACACGAAGGCGATCTTCGTGGAGGTGGTGGCCAACCCGTCCTCGGAGGTCCAGGACCTTGCGGCCCTCGCGAAGGTGGCGCACGACGCCGGCGTCCCGCTCGTCGTCGACGCCACCTTGAGCACGCCCTACCTCGTGCGGCCGATCGAGCACGGGGCGGACATCGTGATCCACTCCGCCACCAAATTCCTCGGCGGCCACGGCACCACCCTCGGCGGCGTGATCGTCGAAAGCGGCCGCTTCGACTGGGGCAACGGCAACTTCCCGACCATGACAGAGCCCGTGGCCTCCTACGGCAATGTCTCCTGGTGGGGGAACTTCGGCGAGTACGGGTTCCTCACCAAGCTGCGCTGCGAACAGCTGCGCGACATCGGACCCGCGCTGTCCCCGCAGTCGGCGTTCCAGCTGCTGCAGGGCGTGGAGACGCTCCCCCAGCGCCTCGACGAGCACCTGAAGAACGCCCAGGCCGTGGCCGAATGGCTGGAAGCGGACGAGCGCGTGGCGTACGTGAACTTCTCCGGCCTGCCCTCGCACCCGCACTTCGAGCGGGCGCAGAAGTACCTGCCGCTGGGTCCGGGCTCGGTGTTCTCCTTCGGCGTCAAGGGCGGCCGGGCCGCGGGGCAGAAGTTCATCGAGTCCCTGCAGCTGGCCTCGCACCTGGCCAATGTGGGCGACTCCCGGACCCTGGTCATCCACCCCGGGTCCACCACCCACCAGCAACTGAGCCCCGAACAGCTCGAGTCGGCAGGTGTCCCCGAGGACCTTGTCCGCATCTCCGTGGGCCTCGAGGACATCGATGACATCCTCTGGGACCTGGACCAGGCGCTGGACGCCGCCTCGGAAGCAGCAGCCCCGGATGCATCCGCAGAGGCTGAAGCCTGCACGATCGGAGCGAACTGATGAGTGTTGAAGAACGGACCTGGACCGGCCCCTCGGCGCCGGAGCGCCTGAACCTGCTGCGGCAGGCGAAGTCGATCGCGATTGTGGGCGCTTCCGACAAGCCCTCGCGCGCGAGCTATTTCGTGGCCACCTATCTGCAGTCCTCCACCCGGTACAAGGTCTATTTCGTGAACCCGGTGGTGAAGGAAATCCTGGGTCAGCCGACGTATGCGTCGCTCGCGGACCTGCCGGAAAGCCCGGACATTGTGGACGTGTTCCGCAAGCACGGCGACTTGCCCGGCGTCCTGGACGACGCCATTGCCGCCGGCGCCAAGACCCTCTGGCTGCAACTGGGCTCCTGGCACGAGGACGTTGCCAAGGAGGCCGAGGCCGCCGGACTCGACGTCGTGATGGACCGCTGCGTGAAGATTGAGCATGCCCGGTTCCATGGCGGCCTGCACCTGGCCGGATTCGACACCGGCGTCATCTCTTCGAAGCGGCAGGTCCTGGCCTAACTCCAGCCGCCAACCAACCCACCAGCCAACCCGTTGCGCTATCACCTTGGGTCGTTCTGAGCGTTCAGAACCGCCCTAAATGATAGCGCAACCGGGTTAACAAAGGATTTTAAGGGCGGCTTATGGCTGGCCGGGGGCCTTGGTCGGAACGGCGCCCGGCAGGGTTGGCGTGATGTGGCCCGGAACGCGCGGCAGGTCCTTGCCTGGGTTTCCGCCGCCGCCCGGAAGATCGGGTGATCCGGGCAGCCCCGGCGCCCCGGGCCGCTGCCCGGGGGTCGGCAGGATGCCGTCGCGGCCGACGGCGGGCGGCGTGGCGGGGGGC
>NZ_KI914961.1:12804-14655 GCF_000520575.1 Arthrobacter sp. I3 | reverse complement strand
AGTGTCATCGCTTGGCACGAATGTTTCCGCCGGGAAAACTGCGGATGCCTCAGCCCGTGTTGCTGGGGTGGGCGGGCCGCGAACCGGCCCCTCGCCGGGCTGCCGGAGTGACGCACTCGCCGATGCTCGCCCTATCGAGAAGTTGGTCCGGTGGAGATGCAGACTCCGGGCACCTCTGGTGGTGCGCCGGTTCGTGCGCTACAGTATCCAGTACAGCAACCTCGTTGCTAGCTTAGAAACACAACAGCCAAGAGAGTGGAGAGAACCATGACAGCAGAGACAGAGACGTTCAGCGACATCGAAGCCCGTCTTGCCGCAGTGCTGGAGGAGGCGTTCGAAGCAGGCACGGACATCTACAACGAGCGAGGCTTCAAGCGTCGGATCGGCTACGGCAACCGCCCCGCCGTCATCCACATCGACCTCGCGAACGCTTGGACCCGACCGGGCCACCCGTTCAGCTGCCCGGGCATGGAGACGATCATCCCGAACGTCCAGCGGATCAACGAGGCCGCGCGCGCCAAGGGTGTCCCGGTCTTCTACACCACGAACGTGTACCGCAACCGCGACGCCACCTCCGGGACGAACGACATGGGTCTGTGGTACTCGAAGATCCCCACGGAGACCCTTCCGGCGGATTCCTACTGGGCGCAGATCGACGACCGCATTGCGCCCGCGCCCGGCGAGGTCGTGATCGAGAAGAATCGCGCCTCGGCGTTCCCGGGGACGAACCTCGAGCTCTTCCTGACCTCCAACCGCATCGACACCCTGATCGTGACCGGTGCGACCGCGGCCGGGTGCGTGCGCCACACCGTCGAGGACGCGATCGCCAAGGGCTTCCGCCCGATCATCCCCCGGGAGACCATCGGCGACCGCGTCCCGGGCGTCGTGCAGTGGAACCTCTACGACATCGACAACAAGTTCGGTGACGTGGAGTCCACGGATTCGGTGGTGGATTACCTGAACCGCCTCCCGCAGTTCGAGGACACGGTCCCGAAGACCCTCTCGGATCCCCAGCCCGAGGTGGCGACCCCCGCGGATCCGGCCTGAGCCGCACCGCACTCTCGGAGCCCCGCGGCCCGGCATCCCCAGACCGACCCGACGACAGCCGGCACCCCTCAGCGGGTGCCGGCTGTCGTCGGGTCGGGCTGAAAGGTGTGAGCGCACGTGCTGGGTTGCTGAACGTTAGCGGGCGGGCATCTTCGGGGCCGAGGCGGACCTCACCGGTGAGGTCGGCACGGCTGAAGGCGGGTCAGTCGATCCGCTGGGCCAGGGCACGATAATCCACCCAGACCGCGCACATGGGTGATGCGCCATCGGTGATACCGAGATAATCGCAACGTCGTAGATGCGGCGTGAGGTCATTCTCCGGTGTTCATCGTCTCGATCCATCCGGACGGATGGAGCCGACGCGGATTCTCAACACAATCACCTGGACCGCTTGGGCAAGTCCGGCCTCCACGAACCTTAAACCGTCAGCGCGTGCCGGCCGCATGGACGGCCGCGGCTGGCTGGTCGGGTCGGGCTGAAAGGTGTGAGCGCACGTGCTGGGTTGCTGAACGTTAGCGGGCGGGCATCTTCGGGGCCGAGGCGGACCTCACCGGTGAGGTCGGCACGGCTGAAGGCGGGTCAGTCGATCCGCTGGGCCAGGGCACGATAATCCACCCAGACCGCGCACATGGGTGATGCGCCATCGGTGATACCGAGATAATCGCAACGTCGTAGATGCGGCGTGAGGTCATTCTCCGGTGTTCATCGTCTCGATCCATCCGGACGGATGGAGCCGACGCGGATTCTCAACACAATCACCTGGACCGCTTGGGCAAGTCCGGCCTCCACGAACCTTAAACCGTC
>NZ_KI914961.1:0-12704 GCF_000520575.1 Arthrobacter sp. I3 | reverse complement strand
CCGTGACTGGCTCCACGCCATCCAGCCACCCGATGCAGCCATGAGCAAGGCACCGGCCGGTTGCGTCGGAAGGCTGCTGCCCGTGGTCGCCTGCCCCAGCACGACGCCGAGGAGGTAGAACAGTACGGCGCCGGCAATCCATAGGGCCCCGGCCCAGCGGGGGAGCGTCCGGGACTGCCAGACCGCGACTCCAAGCAAGACGTTGCCAAGGAACGCGAGCAGGAGCCCGAGCAGGAACGAGACCGTCATGGCGGATGGAAACTCCAGAAGCATGACGTCCCGGTTCCCTTCCAGATACGCCTTCCCGATCGCGGGAGTGGCGAAAGTGGAGAGGACGGCGGGGACCATTAGCAAGGCAGTTCCCGCGACGGTGATGACTGTTGCTGCCAGTGCCAGGCGGCCGACGCGGCTGTTGGCCAGGCAGCAGCCCAGCGCGAACACCCCGAAGATCGCGAGGATGGTGCCTCCGTAGCTGCCGAGCAAGTGGCTTGATTGATACGAGCCCGAGCTGACGAACCGCGCCCAGGCGTCTGGATCCTTTTGCTGGTCCGGCTGAGGCTCAAGCGTGGCCCAGGCGGTGATCAGGCCGTAAAGAGGTAACGTCCACAACCCCGCCCGGATCCAGTGGGTGATGTTCTGTGCGTTCATGGACCGCTTCCTTCCTCGACCATGAGCCCGCCGCCTGCCCGGAAACGGGACGACGCCTGCCCCAGCGTAGTTTCGGGGCCGCGTCCCGGGCTAGGGTGCGTTGATTCACGGGAAAGGTCCGCGGAACTGCAAAGCTGCGGTGCATCCCGGTCTGGGCGCGCACTGAGCCGAGAGCAGATGGCCGACTGGCGGGGACTCTACCCACTCCTTCGAATCGGGCAGCGAATCGTGCCTGCACGGTATCTTCGCGCGCCGCTGACCGTAGGCTCCATCCGTGTAGATCGCGCCCCGACTTCCTAGTCGTTTAGATCGAAGTCGAGGTCAAGGTCCCGTGGTGTTCTAAGTTGCCGCCAGATTGAAGCGACTCGGGCTGTGGGCAGGGTTGATGCAATGGGCATTCGGTCCACGGCGGTCAGTTGTTTCAGGGCGAGCCCGGTCAGTACCGCGATGTCTCTGATGGGTACCTGGAATGTTCGGAAGGGACCCAGTGGGGGGAGCCTGTCGAGTGCACCGGGGCGGGGTACATCCGGGAGGTCCGCCAGCTGTGGTGTCTGGTCCACGACTTCCCATAAGCGCCTTTCGCTGTCAGGTTCACTTCGTTGGACCCCGGACGTAATCGATGATCTCCCGGAACAGCGGTCCAACTGTCGCGATTGTCCACCCTGAGCGGGACAGATTTGCGGCCGGGGTATGCGCGATTCCAGGCTTCCAGTATCTGTAGCGGATTTTCTCGCAGCGCCAGTGCGGGCGGATGGTGTCGCGGTGGGGGACCGGCTGATGCGTCGCAGTGCGCCACATTGTGGCGCTACGGCGGATACCATCGGAGGGTGAAGGCATACCGCCGGCGCAAGAGACGAGCCTTTCTGCATCGGCGTGCGTCCCCGGCAGCCAAACGCCGGAAGGCCGCCGCCAGGCGCCCGGCGGCCACCAAGGGGCTGTCGCAGGGGGAGGTGGCTACGCGGGTCGAGCGCGGGCTTACCAACCGCGTGCCGGACACCACTAGCCGGAGCCTGTGGCAGATATTCCGGGCCAATGTCTTCACGCTCTTCAACGCAATCGTCGGCACGAGCTTCCTGCTGCTGTTGTTCCTGGGGCAATGGCGGGATGCCCTGTTCGGCCTCGCCGCTGTCAGCAATGCCGTGATCGGCGTCGTCGAGGAATATAGGGCGAAAAAGTCCTTGGACCGGCTGGCTGTCCTCAACGCCCCGCTCGCGCGGGTCTTGCGCGAGGGTCAGATCCACGAAATCGCCACGGCCGACGTCGTAAAAGATGACCTCTTGGTGTTGCGGGCCGGGGATCAGGTCACTGCCGACGCTGCCGTACTGGAGTCGTCCGGCCTCGAGGTGGACGAATCGCTTCTCACGGGCGAAGCAGACCCGGTGGGTAAGGATGCGGGGACGGAAGTACTCTCCGGATCGATCGTCGTGGCCGGCCACGGCAACGCCCAGGTTGTCCGGGTCGGAGCGGCGTCGTTCGCGAGCCGGCTGACGGCAGATGCGCGACGCTTCTCACTGGTGAACTCCGAGATCCGCAACAGCCTCAACCGTGTAATGCGCTGGATCGCCTGGATCCTGCTGCCCGTTGCCCTCATCGTGCTCAACGGCGAGATCCAGGCGCGCGGCGGCTGGCAGACCGCCATTTCCACCGGTGCCTGGACCCCCGCACTCGTGGGACTTATTGCCAGCATGATCGCGATCGTCCCGCTGGGACTAGTGCTGCTGACGAGCGTGGCCTTCGCCGTGGGCGGACTCCGGCTGGCTAAACACAACGTACTGATCCAGGAACTCGCCGCTGTCGAGGGACTGGCACGCGTAGACGTCCTGTGCATGGACAAGACCGGAACCCTCACAGAAGGAGGACTGGTCTTCGACGCGGTTCACCCGCTGGCGCCGCAACCGGGATGGGAGCAGGCCCTCGCATGGTTTGGCGCCGAACCCGAGGCAAACGCCACGGCACGCTGCCTGAGCACGGCCTTTGAGGATGATGGCGGCCTTCAACCCGTCCGGACCGTGCCGTTCTCCTCCGCCCGGAAGTGGAGCGGAGTCAGCTTCAACGGGAGCGCCCGCGGTACGCGCACCTGGATTCTCGGAGCACCGGAAATGATGCTTGTGCAGGGCGACGACGCAGCCGCACGTCTGAAGCCGTCGATCTCGGCGCCCGACGGCGCAGTACCGCGCCAGAGCGACGTCTTGCGTCAGGCCGGCGAACTGGCCGCATCAGGGCTGCGGACCCTGCTCCTGGCCGGCGCGGATCAGTTGCCAGCCAATGGGAAGGTGGAGCAGTTGCCGGGGTCGCTCCACCCTGTGGCGCTGCTGACCTTCCGGGAACAGCCGCGCTCCGATGCCCGGGAGACCCTCAAGTTCTTCCGGACCGAAGGGGTCGGGTTGAAGATTATTTCCGGCGACGATCCCCGCACCGTTGCCGCCATTGCCCGCAGGGTTGGCCTGGAGGTCACGGAGGGCTTCGACGCACGCTCACTGCCGGAGGACCCGCTGCATCTGGAGGAGGTGATGGAATCAAACATGGTGTTTGGCCGAGTGACGCCGGCCCAG
Source organism: Arthrobacter sp. I3 (assembly GCF_000520575.1). Lineage (NCBI taxonomy): Bacteria > Bacillati > Actinomycetota > Actinomycetes > Micrococcales > Micrococcaceae > Arthrobacter > Arthrobacter sp. I3. Next base: position 9,504 of record NZ_KI914961.1, on the reverse strand, counting down.
AAGAGGGCGATGGTCGAGGCGCTCCAGCGCCGGGGACATACTGTGGCCATGACCGGCGACGGCGTCAACGACGCCCTCGCGCTCAAGACGGCCGACCTTGGCATCGCGATGGACTCCGCGGCGCCCGCCACCAAGGCAGTCGCGCGCCTGGTATTGCTCGACGGCCGCTTCGACCGGCTTCCCGGAGTCCTCGCTGAGGGCCGGCAGGTCATCGCCAATATAGAGCGGGTCTCCAGCCTCTTCCTGAGCAAAACGGTCTATGCGACCGCCATCGCGGTGACCTTCGGGCTCCTGCAGTGGACGTTTCCGTTTCTTCCCCGCCAGCTATCCTTCACGGACGGCCTGACGATCGGAATCCCGGCCTTCTTCTTGGCGCTCATGCCGAACCCGCGCCGCTATCAGCCCGGATTCCTGCGCCGGTCCCTTTGGTTCTCCGTCCCTGCCGGACTAATCGTCACGGCTTCCCTGCTCACACTGAACGCATTCGCGCCGCTGGCCGGCGCGGCCACGTCCGAACAAGTCAGCAGCGCCTCTGTGCTGACGCTGTCCATGGTCGGACTGTGGATCCTATCGGCTGTGGCGCGCCCCCTCAACGCAGCGCGCCTGGCCGTGGTGTTGGCCATGAGCGCCTCCCTGCTGGTCTCGCTCAACCTCCAGCTCGTGCAGGAATTCTTCCTGCTTTCCCGGCCACCCGGCGGGTTGTTGCTCGCGGCCGTGGCGTGCGGGGCCGCCGGGGGCCTCGGAGTCGAGATCCTGGCGCGGGTCCACGCCCGGGCTTTCCCGCAACAAGGTCCGGTGGTGAAGAGCGGTTAAATGGGCTCATCAATTATTAGCGTTTTGTCCTCAACCGAAGGGGCTGGAAGCCCTGCAAACATAGGTGTGGTCCAGACATCTTTTGCTGGGGAACAACCATGGAAGTCCCAGCGACCCAGACTGGCCTGTTCAATCCGGGCACTTGGAGGGCCTATATTTTCCGGGGTTAAGGGGGAATTGGGCGCCGCGTTCACAGGCGGGGGCGGTGGTGCAGGAGGGTTGCACACAGCACCGATGCGAGGAATATCTCAGGAGGCACTCCTCGGCCAGGGCTTCGGGGTAATCTCTGAAATCGATGTCCGCTCAACCTTCGAGACCAAGCTCGGGGAGGAGAACGGACAGGCCTTGGGCGGCTACCTCATCCTGGGCGTCTGCAATCCCGCCCTGGCCCAACGCGCTCTTGGGGGGAGGGCTCGTTCCCGTTTGTCCGGCCAAGAGGGGTGTGCACGTTGTCCACACCGGAGTGCGTTTCCTGCCGTTGCTGCCTTGTGGCTCGCACCTTGCGTGCTTCCCACGAGACGGGCAGGAAGACCCCTCCGGAAACCAGGGGATCTTCCTGCCTCAAGTCACGCAACTTCAGGTTAGGGGTTTGCTGGGTGCAGCGGGCCCATCCGCGGCGTCAATGTTGGTGAAATTGGCACCCTTTTAATGATTGAGAAATTGAGCGGTCACAACACCGCGGCAACTGACCGGCGTTGCCGGTCAGTTGCCGGGGGATCGAGGTGCCTCTGGCGCCGGCTGTCAGGTTGCTTCCCGATGCTCAGTCGATCAACCACTTCTGACGCAGGCAGTGCTGTCACACCGTGGGGGCGATGTTCTGGTTCAACCGGAATAGATTGGTGGGGTCGTATTCGTTTTTCAGTTCCACGAGCCGCCGGTATGTATCCGCCGGGTACGACGCCCGGACGAGCGCCGTATTCGCTTCACCTGTGAAATTCACGTAGGCCGTCACATCCGGACCGAGAGCGGACGTCACGCCCCGGGCCCATTCGACGACATCCGCGAAGCCGTCCGCCGTCGGCGTGCGCGCAACAACATTGACGATGAATTCCTGGTCGCGGAGTGCGAAGGCCGTTGCTTCGGCCGGAACCCGGCCGACCGCGCCGCCAAGGTGGTGCAGGTGAATCTGCGTCATGGCGCTGGGCAATGCCGCAAACGAGTCCAGCAGCACGCGTACGGACGCGTCGTCGGCGGCGCGCAGAAATGCCGAGCGGAAATAGTTGTGCACGCCCCGCGGGTACAGCGGATCGAGCGCCTGCTGCCACCCCGCGTACGGGTTGGCCGCGAACACATCGGCGATGACCGTGCCCAATGACCGGAAGGGCGCGGTGGCGGCCTCGCCGGCATCGAGATCGCCGGACCAGCACCCTCCCACAGCGATGACCGGCTTGCCGTGCACTGATTCTGGCAGGAACGGGACCGGTGGCGCCATGGTCATGTTGACCAGCGTGGTCAGCTCATCAGGGGCCGCCGCGCAGGCCGCCCGATAGCCGCGCAACACCTGCTCCGCCTCTTCTGCGGGGTAGAAAACCAGGCCGGAAAGGACGATGGGCCCCACTTCGTGCAATTGATACTCGAAGGACGTCACCACACCGAAATTGCCGCCGCCTCCGCGCAGCCCCCAGAACAAATCGGGGTGCTCATCGGCACTGGCGTGAATAAACTGCCCGTCAGCAGTGACGACGTCGGCGCCGACCAGGTTGTCGCTGGCCAGCCCGTGCTTGCGCACGAGCCAGCCGATGCCGCCGCCGGTGGTGAAGCCGGCGATGCCGGTCGAGGACACCAGGCCACCGGTCACCGCTAGCCCGAATTGCTGGGTCTCTGCATCCACGTCCTTCCAGGTACACCCTGCCTGTGCCGCCACCCGGCGTCGGGCAGGGTCCACCTGGACCCCCTTCATCAGCGAAAGGTCCAGCACGATACCGTCGTCGACGGTGGAAAATCCGGGGATCGAATGGCCACCGCCGCGAACCGACAACGGCAACCCCTCGCTGCGCGCGAAATCGACCGTGCGGATCACATCTGCCACACCCGCACAGCGTGCGATGAGCGTGGGGCGCCGGTCGTGGGCCCCGTTCCAGATGCTTCGTTCGTGGTCGTAGTCAGCGTCCCCTGGCCGGACGACCGTGCCGCGCAGCCCGGCGGCGAACTCGGCGATGGTGGCCTCTCCGATGCGGGTCGGCCTAGTCTGCGTCGTTGTCACGATGCGTTCCTCCTGATTGCTGTTGGTTTGTCAGATCCATTTGTCAGATCCAGGAATCACGCTAGTGAACCGTACTCAACGAGCACTCAACTCCGTCTCAACATCATCGTCCGAATCCCGCCTACGCAGTGCGGCCAGCCGCTGACCGGCGATGAGGCATCTCGTTCGGTCGAAAATCGCCCCAGCCCTGTCAATTTCGCGGGCCGCCCGATGCGGGTCGCCGAGCTCGTTGGAAAGCTCTGCCACCATCAACCGTTGCCAGCCCGTGTGTCGCCGCCATGGGGCGACCTTTTCCGCTGCCTGCCTGTACATTTCCCGCGCTGCCCGGACCTCCCCGGAGATCAGTTCGGCGGCACCGAGAATGGTCAGCGTGGCGCCCATCCCCACCTGATCTCCCGCGGACTCGAACCCTGAAAGGCAACGCCGAGCGTCCGTCAGGCCGCGGTCGATATCACCACCCATGGCGCGGAGCAGGGCGATATTAATCTCGGTCAGCAGCTCGCCGCGTCGGTCGCCCAGACCGAGCCGAAGCTCCCGCGCCAAGGAAAGAGCCTCATCGGCCGCGCTGTGGTCGCCACAGTCGCGCAGAATGCAGCCAAGTTGGTGAAGTGTTTGCGCCCTCGCCAGGTCATCTCCTAACTCGGCGAAATGTTCGGCTGCATCCGTGATGACGGATATCGCAGACGGCGTGTCTCGCGAAAGCCTGGCCGCGTAGGCGATCGCGGACAGCACGTAGCCTTTGGCTTGGATAACGCCAACCCGCCGGCCCAACAGCAGGGTCTCCTCGACGCAGGGGACCAACCGACCGGCGATCGGGACCAGTTGCAGGCTGGGAGTGATCACCGGCAGGAAGGGTGGGGTGCTGGTCTCAGACTGTGCGAGTTCGCTCAGGCAGGTGTTTAGGTGACGGGCGGCGAGTGGTCCGTCCTCCCGGGACAACGCGCACTGGCCGAGCAGCCAACTGCTGGCAGCGCAATGTTCGGGTCTGCCACCCTCGAATGCCTCGGTGTGCACGTCGGCTGCCAGCTGTTCGGCCTCGTCCAAGTCGAAAGTGCTCCAGGCGAGCGAGGTCTCAATGAGCCGGGCCATCGCCACCTCGTCGGGGTTGCCGATCTCCCTCATGATTGCCAGGGCCTCCGCGCCGAGCGCCCGATGCCGGTCGCCGCGGCCCTGCCGGCTGTCCAGCCCGGTCAGGCCGATCAGAGCAGCCGCGCGAGGCCGGGTCGAGTCGGGAGCCACCGCCAAGGCACGCTCCACCCAACGTGCTCCCTCGACCGCGTGTCCGCGGAGGAACCAGAACCGCCACAGGCTGGCCGCGAGCCGGAGCGCGGTCTCGGGCTCGTGGGCGCACGACCAGCGCAACGCAGCGCGCAGGTTGTCGTGCTCACGGTCGAGCAACTTCGGCTGTTCGATGACCACCCCGGTGGCCCGTTCGGGATTGTGGGATTCGGCGACGGCAAGGAAGTAGGCGCAATGCGCAGCCGCCAGTTGAGCCGCCTCACCTGCATGATCGAGATTCTCTTGGCCAAACTGGCGGACCGTCTCCAATTGCCGGTATCGGGTCCCGGCGCCCCTCCTTTCGGTGACCACCAAAGACTTGTCCACCAGCTTGGCCAACAGGTCGAGCAGTTCGATCTGCTGGAGGGACGCGTCAGCGCAGACTGCTGCCACAGCGTCGAGGGTGAAACCACCCGCGAACACAGACAGCCGGCGCAGCAGAACCTGCTCCGGTTTGGTGAGCAGTTCGTGGCTCCATTCCAAGGTGCCACGCAGCGTCTGGTGCCGCGTGACGCCGCTGGTTCCGCCGCCGAGCATGGACAAAGCATCGCCCAATCCCTGGACGATCTCGGCGGGTTCGAGTACGGCGGTTCTGGCCGCGGCCAATTCCAGGGCCAGCGGCATCCCGTCGAGCCGTCGGCACAACTCTGTCACCCCCTGCGCATTGTCGGCGTCGAGCGCGAAACCCGGCCGGACCTGCGCTGCCCGCTCGACGAAAGGCCGGACAGAGGGCAGACGGCCCAGCACGGCCAGGTCGGGAGCGTCGGTCCGCAGGGGCGAGGGCAGGGGCAATGACGGCACCCGGTAGGTGTACTCCCCGTCGGCATGGAGTGGCTCCCGGCTGGTGGCGAGCACTCTAACCCCAGGGGATCCGTCCAGTAGCGCGACGACGAGATGCGCACATGCCGCGAGCAGGTGTTCGCAGTTGTCCAGCACGAGAAGCAGCGAGCGTCGCCGCAGTTGGTCGACCAGCGCTTGCACGCGGCTTGGTGCCGCGCCGGAATCCAACCCGAGGACCTCGGCTACGGCATCGGCCACCAGCAGCGACTCCCCAACGGCCGCGAGGTCGACGAACCAGACTCCGTCCACGTACTCAGGACGAACTCGCTTCGCGGCCTCCAATGCCAGTCTGGTTTTGCCGCTGCCGCCAGCCCCGGTGAGGGTGAGCAGGCGAGCATGGCCCATCAGCCGCTCGACGTCAACGAGTTCACGCTCGCGCCCGATGAAGCTTGTCAACGGGGATGGCAGATAACCGATGGCATCGTCTTTGCCGGTCACGCCGGCGGGCCGGTGGAGGCGCTCTTCGGGCGGCGAGCCGGTCAACAGCTCGCGAAACAGTCCCGTCGTCCGGGTGTCCGGGTCGGTCCCGAACGCGTCGAGGAGTTCGTCGACCAGCCGCTCATATCGTGCCAATGCTTCCGACCGCCGGCCCATCCCAGCCAGCACCACCATCTGCGCGCGCACGGCCCCCTCGTGGATGGGATCGGATTCGAGCGCATGGGTGAGGATGACCAACGCTTCCTCCGGTGCACGCTGCGCTACCGTGGACGCCAGTTTCACCAGTACCTCGAGATGGATTTCCCGGAGCTCATCGCGGCGTGCCGTCAGCCAATCCGCATCCGGCAGCTCCGGCAGAAGATCACCACTGTACAAGTCGGCCGCATCGCGCAGGCTTGCCTCGACGCCTGCAGCCAACGCTGCCACGGCCGAACGCTTGAACTGCAGGACATCGACATCGACCGGGCCAGTGTCATCCAGCACGACCACTTCACCGCGGATGACGAGGAGCCCGTCGCTGCCGGCTCCAGCGCTAGCGAGCGCACGGCGAGCGACGTACAGGGTCTGATGCAGATTCCGTGCGGCGGCCACCGGCTCCATGTCAGGCCACAGACGGTCCAGTACCTGCTCGCGACGGCCACGCTGACCACGCGCCAGCGCCAGCATTGCCACCACGGCCTTTGCCTTCTGCAGCCGCCAGTGGTTGTTCTCGACGGCGTTCCCGTTGACGTACACGATGAACGAGCCGAGAAGCTGGATGCGCAACCCGCTTTGGGTAGGCTTCATGGTTCTTCAGTATCCGCTCGCCAACCGGCGTTGTCGAACAACGAAATTTCCCACACGCGCCCTGCCTTGGCTCACTCTGTGAGCGGCCCATCAGTAGCAAGCAAACCACCAGAACCACAGCAGCCAATCGCCCCCGTCCGGCTCGATTCCGACAACCACCGCCGCCGGCACACTGCCGTGGGAAGTCGCCAAAAACCTCGGCGTCTCTGTACCTACCCTCTACCGGTGCGTCCCGGCAACGGACGCGGGCAAGGTTCTGAGTTGCTGAAGTTCGCGGAGAATCTCCAACTGCTGGCAGTTAATGTCCATCAGGAGATCGATCTCTTCCTTGGACTTCAGGTTCGTAGTGTAGTCATGCTGGGCCATGGCCCCGGCGATGGCATCCTGGCGTTTGGCGGCGATGAGCAGAATTGCTCCTTGCAGACCGGCCAGCATGGACAGAAAGAGGTTAAGAAGTATGTAGGGGTACGGATCCCAGGCATGGGTCGCCAGCGCCCAGGTGTTTATGGCGGCCCAGACCAGCATGAAGGCGATGAAACCTCCCACGAAAGGCCAGCTCCCCATCCCGTTTCGCATGAGGTCCGCGGCCTGCTGCCCGCGGGTGAGGGAAGCCTTGTGCTTGTCGTGCCAGGTGTTCGGTTCTCCGGTCATCCTCCACCCTAACCAGACCTGGCGGCTGGGACGTGCTTCTCCGTTAGTCTGCGCCATGAGTCCTAACCCTCCGGTGCCTTCGGATCTCCCGGCACCTGCCTGGCGCCGCGATTGCGGCACCGTGATCTAAGCCCGGCATGCTGCACGATCTTTCGGTCCTGAAACTGCGAGCTTGGTTAGGGAGAGGACATGAGATTCCGGCCTTAAAGACACGGCGGACGACGGCGGGAGGTCCCGCCGTCGTCCGCAAGAGTTACAGTCAGCGCTGTCCGGCTAGGAGGCGGGGTCCGTTTTTCCAGGGGCGAGACCGTAGAAGGGCGTGAACCGACCCCTGGCTCCGGGGGAAATGTTGGAACGGACGATCGAAGCGCTCTCCAGCGCTGCCAAATGGTATCTGACTGCGCCTCGCGAGGACGCGATGCCGTCGCTGATGTCAGCTACTTTGCTTGCCCCATGGTTTGCCAGGTAGTCGATGATTTGTGATTTGATCGGTGCGTTTCGCGCTCTTTTCGTCCGCTCAATGCGGTGCACGTCCATCGGGCTCTGGACTTCAAAGTCGGCTGTCATTGGCGATGGCCTTTCATCCGGTGTGAGGGTAGGTTCGCTGGTTGAAAATTGGTTAGCCGAGCGGGATCCGGTCAGTGCCTCGAAACGAGCTCAGGCTCCCTGCTGTCTTCAGTGACTTCCGCGTCTTGGGAGGCTTCCGCGCGTGACGCTTCGAGGAGGGACGTGGACTTGTCGTGGTTCCGGCCGATCACCGCCGTGGCGATGGCATTTCCCAGGATGTTGGTGGCGGTGCGCCCCATGTCCAGGAGCTGGTCGATCACCAGCAGGACACCAATTCCGGCGGCGGGGATGCCGAAGGCTGGGACCACGGCGGCTACGACGACGAGTGACCCGCGTGGCACGCCGGCCATGCCCTTACTGCTGAGCAGGAGCATTGCGGTCATCGCGATCTGCCGGCCAAGGTCCATGTCGATGCCGTAGGCGTTGATCAGGAAGACCGACGCGAAGGTCATGTACATCATGGAACCGTCCACGTTGAACGAGTAACCCAGGGGCAGCACGAAACCGGTGGTGCGCTTTTCGATGCCGAACTTGGTCAGGCCTTCAATGAGCTTGGGCAGGGCGGCTTCACTGCTGGAGGTGGCGAACGCGATGACCATGGGTTCGCGCACTATCCGGACCAGTCGGAAGGCCGCCCGTCCGAGGAAGGCGACGGCGACGCCGACCATGATGACCCACAGGGCCGAGAGAGACACATAGAACCCGCCGATGAACGACGCGTAGGTGGCAAACGCATCGAGACCTTGGGAGGTGAAGGCCGCTGCGATGCCGGCGAAAACGCCGACGGGCGCCGCCAGCATCACATACCCGGTGACCTTCAGCATGACGCCCATCAGTTCGTCGATGGCATCGGCGATGGAGGAGCGGCCCTTCTTCCGAAGGTTCAGCAGGGCGATGCCGAAGAGGGCGCCGAATACGAGGATCTGAAGGGGGTTGTTTTCGGTCAGTGCGGCGAAGACGCTCGTGGGAATGATGTGGGTGATGAACGCCTGGTAATCGAGGGGCTTCGTTTCCATCCCCGCGTCGCCTCCTGGCATCAGGTGGAGCCCGTTACCGACGTTGAGTACATGGGCCGTGATGAAGCCAAACGCGCCCACCAGCACGGAGGCGGACAGGAACCAGATCATTGAGCGGCCAAAGAGCTTGCCCACGCCGGCGGATTTGGCCGCTCCTGCGATGCCGGAGACGAGGGTGGCGAAGATCAGCGGGGCAATGATCATTTTGATGAGGTTCAGGAACATGTGCGTCACGGTGTCGAGGACCGCCACGACGGATTCGCGTGTGTCCACCGGCAGCAGCCAGTGGAAGAGTAGACCGCTGAGGATTCCGAACAGGAGCGCTGCCAGGATCCACATCGTTGATTTGTTTTTCATAGTCAGTCCTTGGGTAGAGGCCGGGTTGGTGGCCCGGTGCTGGAACGGTCCTCGTCATCGAGTTCCGTTTTCTCTGTAGTCGATCGGGTTTTTGGGCACGACGGCGTGCCCCTTGCTCCCTGGTCGGGCGGGGTCGTCGGTCTGGGGGTGGGCCCACTACCGCAGGGTTCCCTATCCGAGCTTGCGAGGTCAGGGACCGGTTGGGGATTATTTGGTGAGGTTGGCCAGGCGGTGCGGGCTGAGGAGCTCGGTGAGCTGCTCGTCGGTGAGCAGGCCGTGTTCGAGCACGAGTTCCGCGACGCCTTTGCCGGTGGCGAGGGCTTCCTGGGCGATGGCCGTGGCTGTGGCGTAGCCCAGTTGCGGGTTCAGGGCGGTGACGAGGCCGATGGATTGTTCCACGGTGAGGCGGAGGTGTTCGGTGTTGGCGGTGATGCCCCGGACGCAGCGGGCCGTGAGGGTGCGGCACGCGGCTTCCAGGTGGGAGATGCTCTTGTGGAGGCTGTGGACGATGATGGGTTCGAAGGCGTTGAGCTGGAGCTGGCCGGCCTCGGCGGC
>NZ_KI914960.1:12470-14664 GCF_000520575.1 Arthrobacter sp. I3 | reverse complement strand
GCGGCGGCCGCCAGGGCACCCAAGGCCCCCACAACCGCACCGCAGGAAACGGCCGCGCATTCAACGGCGCCCCAGCCCGTCCAGAACGGCGGCGCGCCCCGCCAGGCCGAACCGGCAGCGCAGCAGCCGGCAACCGCCTCGGCACCAAAAGTTTCCTTGTGGTCCGACGACGACTACACCGGTGACGATCAGCACGGCGGAGAGCACCACGGCGGCGCAGCCGCGGCTGCCGGAGTGGCTGCTGCCGGCTTCGACTCCGCGGATCGGGCTCCGGGCAACTTCCCCGCCTCCGCCCGTGCCGCCGTCGACCAGGATGAAGACGAGTACGAGTACGAAGACGAGGACGAGCCCAACCGGGAGCCGCGTTCCATGCGCTGGCTGGTGGGCGGGCTCCTGGCTGCCGTGCTCGTGGTGGGCCTGATCTTCGCGGTCACCAACCTTGGCAGCCTCTTCAAGAGCAGCCCGCAGACAAACGCCGTAACCTCCGCCTCCTCCAGCGCACCGGAACCGTCCACCGCGCAGCCGTCGTCGACCGCCACCGAGGCGCCGGCGGCCGGACCGCCCGTCATCGAAGACGTGACGCGACTCGGCAACTTCGATTTCGCCGGAAATTACGACTCCGACCTCGTCAAGACCTTTGACGGTAACGGCGCGAGCTTCTGGTCAGACATGGAATTCGCGACGGACGACTGGGGCGGACTCGCCTCCGAAGTTCCGCTCGTGGTCAAGCTGAAGGACCCTTCCAAGGTCTCCTCAGTCACTCTGAGCCAGTTGGGGGCCTCCGGTGGAAACATCAGCGTCTTCACCAATGACAAGCCGACCCTGGACGGTGCAAAGCAGATTGGCAGCAACAGTTTTACGTCACCGGACCTGACCATGCCGCTGTCTGAACCCGTCACGGCGCAGTACGTGATCGTGTCCATCAAGAAGCTTCCGAAGCTGGCCGCACCCAAGACCCGCTATGGGTACGGCCTGCGCCTGGCCGAAATCAAAGTGCAGTAGCGGCCCTGCGCGGCCGCCGTTGCGCTGTAAGGCTGCGGCTGCGCTGTAAGGCCGCGGCTGCGCTCTCAGGCTGCGGTCGTGCGGCGGCGGCCGTGCCCGCCGGCGGGCCGGCACCCAAGGCCCCCACAACCGCACCGCAGGAAACGGCCGCGCATTCAACGGCGCCCCAGCCCGTCCAGAACGGCGGCGCGCCCCGCCAGGCCGAACCGGCAGCGCAGCAGCCGGCAACCGCCTCGGCACCAAAAGTTTCCTTGTGGTCCGACGACGACTACACCGGTGACGATCAGCACGGCGGAGAGCACCACGGCGGCGCAGCCGCGGCTGCCGGAGTGGCTGCTGCCGGCTTCGACTCCGCGGATCGGGCTCCGGGCAACTTCCCCGCCTCCGCCCGTGCCGCCGTCGACCAGGATGAAGACGAGTACGAGTACGAAGACGAGGACGAGCCCAACCGGGAGCCGCGTTCCATGCGCTGGCTGGTGGGCGGGCTCCTGGCTGCCGTGCTCGTGGTGGGCCTGATCTTCGCGGTCACCAACCTTGGCAGCCTCTTCAAGAGCAGCCCGCAGACAAACGCCGTAACCTCCGCCTCCTCCAGCGCACCGGAACCGTCCACCGCGCAGCCGTCGTCGACCGCCACCGAGGCGCCGGCGGCCGGACCGCCCGTCATCGAAGACGTGACGCGACTCGGCAACTTCGATTTCGCCGGAAATTACGACTCCGACCTCGTCAAGACCTTTGACGGTAACGGCGCGAGCTTCTGGTCAGACATGGAATTCGCGACGGACGACTGGGGCGGACTCGCCTCCGAAGTTCCGCTCGTGGTCAAGCTGAAGGACCCTTCCAAGGTCTCCTCAGTCACTCTGAGCCAGTTGGGGGCCTCCGGTGGAAACATCAGCGTCTTCACCAATGACAAGCCGACCCTGGACGGTGCAAAGCAGATTGGCAGCAACAGTTTTACGTCACCGGACCTGACCATGCCGCTGTCTGAACCCGTCACGGCGCAGTACGTGATCGTGTCCATCAAGAAGCTTCCGAAGCTGGCCGCACCCAAGACCCGCTATGGGTACGGCCTGCGCCTGGCCGAAATCAAAGTGCAGTAGCGGCCCTGCGCGGCCGCCGTTGCGCTGTAAGGCTGCGGCTGCGCTGTAAGGCCGCGGCTGCGCTCTCAGGCTGCGGTCGTGCGGCGGCGGCCGTG
>NZ_KI914960.1:0-12370 GCF_000520575.1 Arthrobacter sp. I3 | reverse complement strand
GGCCGGTAATCCTGGGGCGTCTCCGGCCCCGGCCCCGGCAAACCGGTACCCTGAGTAGTGGTGTTGCTCCGTGACGCCCATTTCGGCCGGAATATTCAATGCCCGGCAATAGTTGTGCCATGTGGCCGGCCATCGAGGCGGGCGCATCGACAAAGGAAGAGGTTCACCGTTCAGTGAGCAACGCAGAAAACACTGCCTCCGAAGTACGTGATGTCATCATCGTCGGCTCCGGCCCGGCGGGCTACACCGCAGCGGTGTACACGGCGCGCGCGAACCTGAAGCCGCTGCTCCTGGCAGGCTCGGTTACGGCCGGCGGCGAACTGATGAACACTACGGACGTGGAGAACTACCCAGGGTTCCCCGACGGCATCATGGGCCCGGACCTGATGGAGAACTTCGAGAAGCAGGCCGCCCGTTTCGGCACGGAGATCCAGTTTGAGGACGTCACCGATTTGGACCTCGACGGCGACGTCAAGACGGTCACCATCGGCACGGGGGAGACCTTCAAGGCCCGTTCTATCATTCTTTCCACCGGCTCGGCCTACCGCGAGCTCGGCTTGCCGAACGAGAAGAGGCTTTCGGGCCACGGTGTGAGCTGGTGTGCAACCTGCGACGGTTTCTTCTTCAAGGATCAGGACATTGCCGTTATCGGCGGCGGCGACTCCGCCATGGAAGAGGCCCTGTTCCTCACCAAGTTCGCCAAGTCCGTCACGGTGGTCCACCGTCGCGATGCCCTCCGCGCTTCAAAGATCATGGCTGACCGCGCCTTGGCCCACGAGAAGATCAACTTTGTGTGGAACACCGGTGTGGAAGACGTGTTGGGACAGGACAAAGTCACCGCATTGCGGTTGAAGAACCTGGTGGACGGCACGGAATCCGAACTGGCCGTAACCGGAGTGTTCGTGGCAATCGGAAACGATCCCCGCACCGATCTGGTTAAGGGCAAACTCGAGCTGACCGCAGAGGGAACCATCGCCGTGGACGGCCGCACCTCGAAGACCAGCGTCCAGGGCGTCTTCGCTGCCGGCGACGTCATTGATCCGACCTACCGCCAGGCCATCACCGCCTCCGGTTCCGGATGTGTGGCGGCTCTCGACGTCGAGCACTACCTCGCAGATTTCCACGCCTAATCGGCGCGCAGCAACCAACGGAAGAGAGACAAAGGTTATGAGCAACGCAAAAGACGTAACGGACGCCAGCTTCAGCACTGATGTACTGGCCTCCGAGAAGCCCGTCATTGTCGATTTCTGGGCCGAATGGTGCGGCCCCTGCCGCAAGCTGGGTCCGATTCTTGACGAGATTTCCGTCGAGTACAGCGAGAAGGTTGACGTGGTCAAGGTGAACGTTGACGACAACCCGGCCATCGCTGCCGAGTACGGCATCACCTCCATCCCTGCCGTCTACCTGTTCCAGGGCGGCGAGGTCAAGGGCACCGTGATCGGCGCCCGGCCCAAGCAGTTCTTCGAGAAGGAATTTGCGGACGTCCTGTCCTAGGCCGACCGAAAGTGGCCCCCGCTTCTGGCGGGGGCCACTTTTTTGTTGTGCTCCAAGGCCATCGGTCGGGGAGTGGGGCTGGGCGGACACGCCATAGATCTGCCATAAACAGTGTTGCAACCTTGGGTGGCTGTCTATCGTCATTGTTTTTTGTCTGCTGGCTGACAATTCTCTTGGCTGCTGCCGGCTTGTGGAATGGGCCATCCCTCGGCCGGCGAACTGCTATTCGTGCTGACAGGCACGGAAGGTGTTTCGCCGTTGCGTACGGGACACCACCGTCTTGTTTCACGTGAAACATGGTGATCGCGGCGCTCCACCTAGCAGTTACTGCGCCGTGTGCGCCCGCGCATAGAAGAGAACGGTTTCCGGTCAGGACATGCCACTCGATTTCCGTTGCCTTCGTGGTCACGGCCGGGCGTCGTGTCGCCAATATTCCAGAGTGGGTGACCCACATTCCGCCGAAGCGCCATACGTAACGTCACACAATGGTGTTTCACGTGAAACATCCAATTCTTGAAGGGTCAGCAAATTTGACGCGGCTTTGGGGATGAGTCCGGACTCTAGATGCGCTCCAAACATTCTTTGTCCACCGCAGGGGAGTCGAGGGTGGAGGCCGCGCTCATACCAGGAGCCCGGTCTTCTGACGGGAAGGCATCCACCGATACTGCCGTAAGGGCGGCGCAGTACCCCCACTGCCGCCCCGAGATCGGGCAGCCCCCGCGTCAGCGCAACACGCCATGACTACTCCTGCACGTCCGCCATGGGTCTGGGGAGGGGTGGGGGCCGCCAGGGTCCGCGGCGAAATAGTACTGGGCGACGGATGACCACGACTGCACTTGACTGCCCCACCGACACATATTCGTCCATTTTTCCAGGAACGGCGATCAGCGCCTGCCAGTCATTACCAGGTGTAACGACCGGCCGGTTCGGACACTGTTTCACGTGAAACAGTGTGTACGTCGCAGGCCTCCGAATTGTCCCGCCCACCTCCGCCGTACCGATATTTCACGTGAAACACCCATGGTCGCAAGCCATAAATCGCAACCGGAAGAAATGATAGTTGACTCTTAGATAGACTATTGGTGTCGCGCCTCAGCGTGCCCAGTTCCCCAGGGAGGGAGGTCGACGGGACGCAAAGGTGCGCTTGATGGCCTTTGTCTCCCTGCTGGAAGGACACGGCACATCCTTGGCTGAGCGACCCCAAGGTCGTTTATGCGTGCCGGTGACCGCCATCATTCCTGGCCCAACGCTCGCAGCGGCACCGCCGGCTGCGACCCACCTTCCGCACACCAGACAGGATTGCGGGCAGATCACCGGATCCAACCCCGTCCCAGCATCTCCCGGACTGCCTGGTTTCACGTGAAACATCACAGCGGACCAGGAACAGCCTGCAGCGAGGCAGACCCAGACTCACCTCTGTAGCCACGATGGGGGTACTGCCGGCAGCCCCTTCAGGTCTCTGCGAGCCGCCGCGAGTGTGGACATGCGAAACAAGGTGCCTCTGAAGCGGCGCGCCGTACGCCCCAGAACGGGCGGGGAACTTGCTTGAGCTCAGGCCGGAGCGTGGGGCAGAGTGCTCATGTGCGCTCTCGGCCGCCCGCCGACGACCAAGGGCCTATGTTGTCTGATTTGAGAGCGAACCGACGATCAATTTCGTATCGCTGCGGCAGTCAGTCAGCGAATGAACACGCCCCGCCGCCGTTACCGCCGGCGCAGTTCCCGCACTCTGCGTGGCGTAGGACGCACGGACCGGACCTGCATTCCATGGGGCAACCGGCCAATCAGAGGGCCCGGCCCTGAGGCGATTCCACCGGTTAGGCCCCCACTTTATTCAATTCATGGCGCGTCTCGACAGTTGCTCCTCTGCTCCTCTGCGCCTCCGGTCCGCGTCCAATTCGCCTTGCCCGAGGCTCCGCTCGTCTTGTCCAGGGTTCCTGTCCAGGGACCCTACGGCGGCAGCCAGGGTCAAACGCGCAGTGCCTGTTCACAGTTCATGGGCTGATCGGTTCATCAAACACCATCCCCGTTCGGCGCGCGGCATGATCATGTCCCAGCTGAACAATGCCCACTCTCTCCGCCCCGGCCCGCTTCGGTCTCAGGCACCACTCAAGCTGCATTGAGCTTGCCCAAACTCCTGTGCTGTCTGCAGCCGGGCGCCTCTATTCCGCTCTAGAGGGCAGCGGATTGAGCCGGCTCCTGTGTCCCCGAGGTGGGCCAATTCGATATTCGCGGAACAAGAAGATCGCGCGCCTGTTCTCATGAAGGCTTGTTCTCATGAAGGTTGGGACCCCTGCCCTGCCAGTCGCGGCGCAGCAGGTTCGACTCCATGGCGGCCAGACCGAGGACACCAGGTCCAGCCACGAACCTGCCCCCGCCCCGGCAGGCGCCGCAACCGCCGCTGCCCTTTATGGATGTGCTTCGAGCCCTCGGCATCTGTCCGCAAATCGCCACACTCATAGTGACACCGTGCATGCCTTCCGACTGTCACTACACGAGCCATCACGACCGGCATCCTGGGCGCCGGGCGAAGGCCAGCGGCGGCCGATACAAGCGCATTCCCGGCCCGTCCAGCGGCCACAGAATACGGAGCTCACTCGATATCCACGAGTTTCTCCACAGAAGTTATTCACACTGTTATCCACAGGCGCTGAGAGATTATTCACATGCCCTTTCCTAGTGGGCCGCCGAGGGCGGTCGCCCCTCCGAACTGGCTATCTGACCAGCCACCCATCGTGCCAGAGACATGTCCTGGACCCCGGTTAAGAACTCCGGCTCGCTATCACGGCAGAGAGCGTATATCGCCGAATAATTAACCATAGAACGTCGATTTAGTACATCTTCGCGAATGCTTCGACCATCGTCGCTGAACACCATGATCATGTTTCACGTGAAACGGACTGGGAGCCCGGGAAGGACGCTCGGGGCCGTTGTCACGACGGCAGCTCGCCCAAGAATCTGGCGTTCCGAACGGGCTGCAATCAATCACTAATCCACAAAGTTATCCACAGCAATATCCACCGCTCTATCCACCGCCCCATCCACCGGCCGCTGGCTAAAATCCGAGCCGGGAACGGCCACACGAATCCCGCCTGGATGCACCATTGACCTGCAGTGAAGTTCACTCCGGACGTGTCATCCCGAGGCGGCCGGGAACTGCAAATCCACGTGGGTCGAACCAAAACCCTTCGAGCGCCGGGACCGCCAGCGTGCCATTGCATCGCCCGACGCGCCGGCCGAAGCCAGCCTGTTCCACAGCGCCAGGCGGACCTCAAGAGAACCAGGGGAGCGGAGCCGTTACCCCAAGGAACTCTTCCATCCCACGTCCAGGGAACGCCTTGCCCTCCCAAGATGCGACGACAGCACCCGCCGGACTCGATGAGCTTGGCCGGGCAGCTCACATTCTCTCTGAGCTCGGAGTCCCTGTCGGGCCTCACGCCCTCGCAGGGCCTGTCTGGCCGATCATCCTTCCACGCCGGTCCGCGGACCCGCCGTGTCCGTTGGCCGATGCAGACACGAAGAGGCTCGTCGACCGGGTGTTTGCCATGCGTTGTTTGCATTGGGACTGCACTGGTCCTGTTCCGACTGAAGCATTGCCGGTCGACTTGGGGATTCGGATGAGGGAGGCGCCGGACTGCAAAAGCGGTCGGCCCCGTCGTGCCGGCACTACAGGCAACTGCGTCCTGGTGCCCGGGGGCGACGAACCTGGCCGCCCGAAACACGCTGGTCCGGGGGAGCGGACCCGGCCCGGGTAGCCGTGTAGTTGGACATGCAGCAGCTCGGCAGCTTCCCTCTGGTGCCGGCTGGATGCCCACACAAAAAACCATCCCGACAGTTCCGGCCAGGCTGAATCCGCAGGGAAGGCGTGGTTGACGCCTGGGACTAATCGGTACGACGCCGGCCCTACTTCACGTGGGCTCCGCTTCCCTTCTCGCGGGTGCGTCGCGTGGCCTGAGCTTCTGCTGGAGGACTCCTTCCAACCAGTCTGCAGCAGGGTCAGCCAATGTGCAGCAGTACAGGACCTGCGCTGCACTCTCATCAAGCGGGTACCGGCAAGCCGGCAGGCGCCGGCAGCGGCAAAGCGTGGGGGCCCAGGTGTCCGGTGCGCGATTACGGATGAGGGGTGCCGTGTCCGGGGTGCCGGGAAAGCCCCACACAGGGCCATCTCGGCCATTGGATAAGGCGTCGGGCTCGCCGGAGGAAGCTGAAGAATGCGACAGGAACAGCACGCCCGCTGAGGCCCTCAGGGAGATCAGGCATGCCTCGCACGCCGGCATGGCACATGGCGCATGGTTACAGCTGGATGCGGCGACGGGACTGCAGCAGTACATTGGCGGTCATGGCACCCGGCTACCTGGGTGGGGAGGATGCGTGTCAGGGCCCCGGTTCCGGTTGCCCGGGTCCCGGCAAACTGACAGGCACAATCAAGTACTGAATGCGGAACCTAGGACGCGGGGGCAACCCAGAGAAGGGGGGTGAACAGCAAACCGGCGGGGGAGTCGAAGGACGCAGACATCCGCAAAAAGGAGGCAACTCCGGTCAGCTTCCGCTGTCACAGTCCCACAAGAGACCTCTGCCCGCGCGATCGAAACCACCTACTTTCTGCGGCACCGACGCCAGATCACCCTCCCTATCACGGCCCGCGTCCATTCCCGCGCCACGGTCGGCGTCCGGCCTGCACCGTCGCCCTCGTCCCGATCTGCACGCCAAGCTCGGCGGCCAGGTCTGCACCGTCGCCCTTGTCCCGACCTTCGTCCACGCCCGCATCAATACCTCTGTCCAGGGTTCGTTTCGAGGCGCGTGTCGGATACCTGCTTCAACCGTAACCACCGGAACGGCCTACAAATCCATCGCCGAACCCGACGAAGCAGGTAGCTGACCAGCCTGCCGGCCTCTGCACGAACTCAGGGTTCACCCAGTTCAATTTTCCTTCACGGAGGGTGCCTTCACGGCCCGATATCGTAAGCAGCGGGAGAGTGCCGCGGGCCTCTGCCAAGAGGGGACAGTACCGCATCAGGGCATCTCAAGGCGTGCACGGCTTCAGCTGCGCTCCAGTCGGCTTCGCCTTCCCTCAGTCAACCTTGCGGCCACACAACGCAGCAGCGGCGCCGTATGTGCCTTTCAGCGGTGCACAGGAGCGGGTGATCCCGCAGAGACTGGCAACGGTACAACAGTCGCTCCGAGGTTCGGCTGTGGCTGCGGCGAGCTTGCACCGTCGCCAAGCGGCAGCCGCGCCGTAGTGAGCCGCTTCCCCTGCTTCGCACCGGCATGGATGAATGTGGTCGCATAGCGCACCCGCGGCCGGCCCGGCCGCCAGGGAAAGGTGGGCTATAGCTGCGGGCAGACCCCCTTCAAGGGGAGGCTGAACCGTCATGACGCAGACGGTGCACCCTTGGTCAAACGACGGCTTTCGGTCGGCATCCCCAGTCGACCGGCATTGCCATGATCACGGACGGCGCAGTCGCAGCGCCGGATCGCCAAGTCGCAGGCAGACATGCATGGACGGGGATGCAGTCCAGCTGCCGGAGTGACGACAGCGCATCGGTCTCCAGCCGGTGGCCGGATTCTTCTGCCCTTTTGTGTCCTCACCTAGGCGCCCGGCCTGCCTGGCGTTCGATGGGGCAAGGTGCAGATGCGCGGCCCCGTTTCACGTGAAACATTGATGGACCAGTCCCTCTCAGCTGTTCAGTGAGCTCTGGGAGGTGGCGAAGATGGCTGTAGCTGAAAAGTGCGATCGCAGCGGCATCGACAGAGGGGGGCCTTTCCGCATAAAGGAGAACTGTACAGCTGCCATTTCACTCGGTGTAGCCGTTCCATGCAATCAGAAGCTCCACCCACGAAGCGCAACAGAGTGGACGGTACGGCCACCGGAAACCCATCGGACTCCACAACAGGATGCTCAGCAGAAAGCTCCGTCCCAGTCTGGGACATCCGCCTGCCCAGCACCAGCCCGTCGTTCCGCACGTGTGTCTCGGTCTCGCCGAAGTAGATCCGGCGATACTGACAATTTCCACAGAAAGACCACGGCGCTGCGTTCGTCCCACTCCCGCAGCCGCAAACCGAGAGAGCCCCGGGCCAGGACGAACGCGAAAGAGTCAGCCGGAACTCGTCGGCGGCACAGGTGCCGCCGCCCGCAAGACTCCTGCAGGGGCGAACACGACAGCGCCGAACCCGACACCACCGAATCCACCGGCACCGAATTGGCCGGCACCGGCAGCATCGGTAGAGACAAAAAAGGGAGGGTCTGTTTCACGTGAAACAGACCCTCCCGGAGAACCCAGCGAGTCGCGACCTAGCTTGGCGCTCCCGGCGTGAGGACATCCATGATGCGGTTCAGGTCCTCGACGCTGGCGAACTCAATGCTGACACGCCCCTTGCGGGCACCAAGCGAAATCTTGACATTAGTATCGAGGCGGTCAGACAGCGACGACGCCAGGTAGTCCAGTCGCTCGTGGCGCGCTCCCGCCCGCGGGATGTTGTTCTTGGCCGGCGAGGCGGGGCTCTGATACAGTGTCACAGCTTCTTCGGTCGCCCGGACCGACATGCCCTCTGAAACAATCTTCTGCGCCAGGCGTTCCATGGCCGCGGCGTCAGGAAGCGCCAAGAGTGCTCGGGCGTGCCCTGCGGAGATGACATTTGCCGCGACCCGGCGCTGCACCAGCGGGGGCAGCTTCAGCAGGCGCAGGGTGTTGGAAACCTGGGGCCGCGATCGCCCGATCCGGTCCGCCAGCTGCTCGTGCGTGGTGCCGAAGTCCTCGAGCAGCTGCTGGTAGGCCGCCGCCTCTTCGAGCGGATTCAGCTGGCTGCGGTGCAGGTTCTCCAGCAGCGCGTCGCGAAGGAGGTCGTCATCGGTGGTATCACGGACAATCGCCGGGATAGTTTCCAGACCCGCGGCCTGTACTGCACGCCACCGTCGCTCGCCCATGACGAGCTCGTAGGGTTCGCCACCCTCTTCGGTTGAGGTACGGACCACAATTGGCTGGAGGACCCCAATTTCCCGCACGGAGTGCACCAGCTCCGCCATGTCATCCTCATCGAAGACCGAGCGGGGCTGCTTGCGGTTGGGATGGATGTCCGTGACCGGGATTTCGGCGAACCTGACTCCGGGCACCTCTACGAGGTCAACAGTTCCCTCGTCGCCGTGCTCGGGCGAGGAATCAAACGTCAGCTGTTCGCCGGCGTCGGACGCGGCCGTCTTGGCAGCAGCGGGCGCCGGCTTGGAGGCAGCCGACTTTCGGGCGGGGGTTTTCTTGGTCACGGCGGCAGCAGCGCCGGTGGCTTCAGTGGTGTCAACCGTGAGATCAGCGGAATCGTCGGCCTTGAGGGGTGTGGACTTCGGCTCCTTATCCCGCGTGGCAGTGGCGTCCGGGAGCGGCTCGGCGTCGGAGGTCTTTTTTCGGGCTTCAGGGAAGAAGAGGTCCACGGGCCGGGATGGGGCAGCGCCGTTTCCGGAGGCGTTTGCCGCGGCGGAACTTGGAATGAGTGCGCCAAGTCCACGGCCGAGGCCGCGTCGCTTATCGCTCATGGATAAATCCCTCCAGTGGAAGAGCCGGGATTCACCTGGCTCTGGTTAGTGCAATTCTTGAAAGATTCTAACGTTCCGCGATTTCCGCGGCGGCTTCCAGGTAGGACAGGGCGCCGCTGGAAGAAGGATCATACGTCATGACAGTTTGCTGGTAGCTCGGCGCCTCGGAAATACGGACCGACCTCGGCACCACAGCGCCGAGCACCTGCTTCGGGAAGTGCTCCCGGACCTCGGCTGCCACCTGGGCGGCGAGGTTGGTGCGGCCGTCATACATGGTCAGCAGAATCGTGGACACAACCAGATCAGCGTTCAGGTGCTTCTGGATCATCTCGATGTTCTTCAGGAGCTGGCTGAGGCCTTCGAGGGCGTAGTACTCGCACTGGATCGGGATAAGGACTTCGCCTGCCGCGCAGAACGCATTTACCGTCAGGAGCCCGAGGCTCGGCGGGCAGTCGATGAAGATGTAGTCCAGCCGCTCCTCGCCATTCTTGGCGCGCTCCTTGGAGTACACATCGATTGCGCGGCGCAGCCGCTGCTCGCGGGCCACCAGGCTAACGAGTTCAATTTCGGCACCGGCAAGGTGGATGGTGGCGGGCGCACAGATCAGGTTGTCGATGTCGGGGCACGGGGCCACGACGTCCTTCAGCGGGACATCATTGATCAGCACATCGTAGATGCTGTCGACATCGGCGTGGTGCTCGATTCCCAGGGCGGTGGAAGCGTTGCCCTGCGGATCGATGTCGATGACGAGCACGTTCAGGCCAGCGGCCGCCAGCGCGGCGGCGATGTTCACGGTCGTCGTGGTCTTGCCGACGCCGCCCTTCTGGTTGGAAACGGTGAAGATCCGGGTTTTCTCCGGTTTGGGGAGCTGCCGGCCGAGCAACCGCTCGCGGCGCTTGTTTTCGTGCGCGAGTTCGCGGGCGATGGGACTGGAATCATCGATGGAATCCAGCACGTTCCCCGTGTGCGGAAGGGATGTTTCACGTGAAACACCGGCCATCCCGGTCGTCTTCGCAACCGAAGCCGTGTGATTTCCGGAGTAGTCAAAAGCTACTGCAGGAGCCGTAAACGCCCGTGCGGACCCCAGGGACACAAACGGCGGGA
This sequence comes from Arthrobacter sp. I3, assembly GCF_000520575.1. Taxonomy (NCBI): domain Bacteria; kingdom Bacillati; phylum Actinomycetota; class Actinomycetes; order Micrococcales; family Micrococcaceae; genus Arthrobacter; species Arthrobacter sp. I3. The sequence goes on along the minus strand of NZ_KI914960.1, from coordinate 2,250 downwards.
TCCGTTGTGTGGAGGCTTCGCTACTGCTCACTATGACACGCTCACTCTCATTCGGCTCTTACTGCCGGTTACTAGCCTAACCTCTTCCCCTCAGACTCCCCGGGCACCGGGGCCGGTGCTAGGTAATCTTTTGAGGCTTGTTCACTACGATTCGCACAACGGTGGTGGGTTCCTCAAGCAGGTCTTCGCCCACCACCACCACGGACGTCTGAATGCCGCCCAGTTTGCGGATAACCTTGGCGGCTTTTTCGATTTCCTCGCCGGCGCTGCGTCCCTTGATGGCGACGACTTCGCCCTTGCCGGCCAGGAGCGGAATGGTCAGCCCGGCGAGATTGGACAGCGCGGATACGGCGCGGGCAGTCACGACGTCGGCGTTCACGAGTCCCACTGCGAGTTCCGCGCGGGTGCGCATGATCGTGACGTTCTCGAGGCCAAGATCATCCACTACCTCCTGGAGCCAGATGACGCGGCGCTCCAGTGGTTCGATCAGCGTCAGTTCCAGATCCGGCCGCGCAATGGCCAGGCACAGGCCAGGCAGGCCGGCGCCGCTGCCGACGTCGGCGACATGGCTTCCATGGGCAATCTGGCTCTCGATGACGGCGCAGTTAAGCACGTGCCGGCTCCAAAGCCGGGGCACCTCGCGGGGCCCGATCAGGCCCCGTTCGGTCCCGGACGTCGCCAGGTGCTCGACATAGCGTTTCGCCAGTTCCAGGCGGTCGCCGAAGATGGACTCTGCTGCCTTGAGTTCCGGGGCGGTAATTTCAACCATCAAGCTAGTCAACGGTTCAGTCTGCGGAGACAACGATGTGCCGGTCGGCGCCTTCGCCTTCGGACTCGCTCACGAGTCCCAAATCAGCGACGGCGTCGTGCACGATCTTGCGCTCGTAGGCGCTCATAGGAGCCAGGGCAACTGCCTCACCGGAATCCTTCACAGCGGCGACGGCGTCTTCAGCGATCTTCTGCAGGTCGCCGGCACGCTCGGCACGGTAGCCGTTGATATCCAGCACCAGCCGGGAGCGGTTTTCCGTCGCGGAGAGGACCGCGAGCCGCGTGAGCTCCTGGAGGGCCTCAAGGACTTCGCCGTCACGGCCCACCAGGCTGTCCAGCCCGGCGGCTTCCTCTTCGGCGACGATCGAGATGTACGTGCGGCCGTTGCGGACCTCGATGTCGATGTCGCCATCAATGTCCGCGATATCCAGCAGTTCCTCGAGGTAGTCCGCAGCGACGTCGCCTTCTTCTTCGAGGCGGCTGGCGGAAACACTCTTGCCGGTGCCGGCGTCCGCACCCTGTGACGAGTCGTCGGCCGCGCTCAGGGCGTCGTCCCGGTCCTCGTCAAACTCGGCGGAAATAGCGTGTTCGGTGCTCTCGGCGGACATTACTTCCTCTTCCTGTTCTTACGTTGCGGCTGGACGCGCTGGGTCTTGGCTTCGACGGCGGCCGCGGCGGAGGCTTCGGCTGCCTCGGCGTCGACCTTCTTGCCGCCCAAAAGGGGCAGGGCGGGCAAGCCCTTGGCTGCCCGGCGCTCGGCGAGAGCCTTGGCCGCCGGCGATCCCGGCGTAGGCATCCGGCGGATCACGAAGAACTGCTGTCCCATGGTCCACAGGTTGGTGGTGGTCCAGTAGATCAGGACGCCGATGGGGAAGTTAATACCGCCCACACCGAAGACGACCGGCAGGATGTAGAGCATCATTTTCTGCTGGCGCATGAACGGGCTGGCCAGGGCCTCTTCGGACATGTTCTTGGCCATAATCTGCTTCTGCGTGATGAACTGCGAGGCCGTCATGGCCAGGATCATCACGATGGAGAGGATCCACACCGACATCTGGTTCCCGCCGCCGCCGTGGAGCAGGGAGGCGGAGAGCGGGGCACCGAAGATGGTGGATTCGTCGAACTGCTTGACCTGTTCCGGGCTCATGGCGCCGATGCCATGCCCGCCCGCCTTAGCCGAACTGATGCCGGAGAGCACCTGGAAGAGCGCGAAGAAGAAGGGCATCTGGATCAGCATGGGCAGGCAGGCCGAGAACGGGTTGGTGCCGTGCTTCTTGTACAGCGCCATCTGTTCCTGCGCCATGGCCTGGCGGGAGAGCTGGTCCGTCTTGCCCTTGTACTTGTCCTGCATTTTCTTCAGATCCGGCTGCAGCAGCTGCATCCCGCGCTGGGCCTTGATCTGCTTGACGAAGACGGGAATCAGGGCGGCGCGGATGACCAGCACCAGCCCGATGATGGCCAGGGTCCAGGTCCAGCCGCTGG
>NZ_KI914959.1:9171-14730 GCF_000520575.1 Arthrobacter sp. I3 | reverse complement strand
GGCTGCCGTCTCGCCCGCTGACTGCCCCCTGGCGCGGGCAGCCCGAAGCAGGGCCTCCCGCGGCGAACCGCCGCCGCTGGCTGCGTCCTCGATCGCGGACACCAGCAGTTCGGCGGCAAGATCATAGTGGCGGTCGGGCACCGAGGCCGCGACCTCATCCACGGCGGCCCGGTACAGCTTGGCGGGCCGACCGGACCCCGGACCCTCCCGCCCTCCGAGCTTGCGGAACTCCACGGCCAGCAGCCCGTCTTTCACGAGCCGGTCCAGATGGAACGAGGCAGTGCTCCGCGCCAGGCCCACAGCCTGCGCGGCATCGTCCCGGCCAACGGCATCTCCCGCTGAGGCGACGAAATCAAACAGCCTCCTGCGGCTCTCGTCTCCCAGCGATGCGACCGCCGCCAGCCTGTGGTTCCACGGAAGCTTGGTCATGACACAAGAATATCTCTAAAAACAAGAATCATTGCTTAATCCCCGCGGGGGCCTCTAAAATCTAGATATCCACTTTTAGAAGGAGCGATGCCATGAAAGTTTCCCCAGCCCCCGCCACTCCCGCACTGCAGCTCACGGCGGACCGTCAGGCCTTCCTGCTGCTGCGGACCGTCTTTACAGTTGCGCCGATCCTGTTCGGCCTGGACAAGTTCACAAACCTCTTGACCGACTGGACGATGTATCTGGCGCCCGTGGTGACCCAGGTGGTCCCGCTGCCGGCCCAGACGATCATGTACATCGTTGGCGTGGTGGAAATCGTCGCCGGCGTGGCGGTGGCGCTGCGTCCGCGCTTCGGATCGGCGCTCGTGGCCGCCTGGCTGCTGGGCATCATCATCAACCTGATCATCCTCGGCGGCTTCTACGATGTCGCTCTGCGTGACTTCGGGCTGCTCGTGGGTGCCCTGGCACTGAACAGGCTGTCCCCGCGCAGGGCCGTGCCGGCCGCTACGCCAGGCAGCTAGGCCAGACGGCGGGTCCCGGCAGCGGAGCGAAGACGCCAGGCCGCGCCACTACGCCAGGACGCAGACGGCCCGCGGAACGACCTCAATGGTCATCGGGAGCGCCCCGATCCGCTCGCCGTCGGCGTAGGCCACGATATTGCCGGCGGACAGTTCCACGGTGCGGACCCGACGAAGCCGCACGGCGGGGTGGCCCACGTGCTTGCCGGCAAAGACCTTCGGGAACACGGCCAGCAGCCGGGTCCGGGACAGCCGGTTGACAATGAAGAGGTCCAGGTAGCCGTCATCAAGGGCGGCTCCCGGGACGATCCTCATCCCGCCGCCGATCGACTGGCCGTTGGCGACGGAAATCAGCATGGCGCCCTGCTGCCACTGCTCGCCGTCGGCCGTCACCGTGTAATCGATGGCCCGGAACGACGCCAGTTCCCGAAGCATGGCGAGCTGGTAGCGGATCTTGCCGCGCGGCCAGCGCCAGCCATTGGCCCGCTCATTGACGGCGGCATCGAACCCGGCCGAGACCACGCCCGCAAACAAGCGGGAGGATCCTCCGGCGGTGATCCTGCCGGCGTCAATCATCCGGCCGCCGCCGGCTAACGACTCCAGCGCCCGTTCGCAGGCCGCCGGGAGGTTGTGCAGCGGCAGGCCCAGCGCCCGGGCCGTGTCGTTGCCCGTCCCGGCGGGAATGATGCCCAGCGGAACCCGACGGCGGGCGCCGGGACCTGCTCCGGCATCGGCACCGGCAACCGCATCGGCACCGGCACCTGCTATCGCGTTAAGCCCGAGGTGGACCATGCCGTCGCCACCCACCACCACGAGGGCATCCACGCCCGACTCCAGCGCATCCTCAACTGCCTGCGCGAGCCCGGCATAACTGTCCGCGCACAGCAGCAGGACCTCCGCCCCGGCTGCGCGGAAGTGCGCCGCCGCGTCCTTGCCGGCGTGCCGCGCCCGGCCAAAGGATGCGCGCGGGTTGACGGCGACGGCGATCAGCATGCGCTGAATTATGCCAGCCGGCGGGAACCATCCCTGTGCACGCACTCGTTATTCCTCCAGCCGGTTAAACTGGGCACGCCGGACGCCCACGAACGGTCCGGCATTCCCACCGCCGGTACCATCAACGAAAAGGATCTCTGTTTGACGCAGGGCAGCAGCTCGCATTACCAGGTCCTCGGGATCCCCGTGACGGCGACGGAGAAGGACATCAAAGTCGCGTACCGCAAGGCCGCCCGGACCGCCCACCCGGACCATGGCGGCGACCCTGCAGCGTTTCGGCGCGTCACGCTCGCCTACGAGACCCTCATCGACACGAAGCGCCGCGCGGACTATGACCGCTCCTACGGCAGCGCATCCGGCGGCGCGTATTCGTCTCCCGCCGGCGATGAGGGCGCCCACTTCGACGCGCCCGCAGCGGGCAGCCGGGCCTCAGCCAACGTGCGCCGGCCGAACACGCCGCGGAATACGGCCGCAGATCCACCCGTCTACGTTCCCCCGTTCGAGCAGTTTGACGGCGGGTCGGCGGTGCCGCTGATTCCCGCCAGCGTCGCCCGGCAGCAGGTCCACGGCATGCCCCGCAAGCGCGGCATCTTCGGCGCCGAAGCCCGGATCCAACGCGAGATGCGCACCGTGCAGCTCATCAGCAGGCAGATCCTGACCACCATCCCGGCGGCGCGCCTTGTCAACGGGCTGCAGTCCCCGGCGGACAACAGCCACATCGACCACGCGGTCCTTGCCGGGTACCGTCTCGCGATCGTCGGATCCATGCTCCTGCCGGCGGGTGCCTATGCATGGAACGGCAGCACGTTGACCCACGGCGGACGCTCCGTCGCCCCGCCCCAGCTGGGCCACATCGTGCGCCGGATGCAGGACATATTTCCCGAGCTCAATGTCACCGGCTGGATTGTCGTCCACAGCACGGACGGCAATCTGCATCAACCGGTCATCGACCGGCACCGCCGCGCCCCCGGCGGCCAGGGAAGCGGATACGGGGAAGGCTCGGGCCTTGTCGAGGTGGTCAACGCCGCGGGCCTGGCCCGCGGCCTGAAGTTGTTCCTCGGCTCGGGACCGGCGCCCAACACCGTCAACGTTCCCGTACTGGCCCGCCTGCTGCGCGGAATGCACTAGATTCCGCCCGGGCGCTCCCCTGCGTCCCGGGGACGGAAGGCCCGAGGCGCGTTCGACGCCGGCGGCTCGCTAGGATGGGACGGTGTTCCGCATCCTCTTCCACACCCCAGAAATCCCCGGCAATACGGGAAACGCCATCAGGCTGGCTGCCATCACGGGGGCCGAACTGCATCTGGTGGAGCCCCTGGGCTTTGACTTTTCCGACGCCAAACTCCGGCGGGCGGGCCTTGATTACCACGACCTCGCCGTCGTGACCGTCCACCCGGACATCGACGCGGCGTGGGCCGCTCTCGAGCCGGAACGGGTATTTGCCTTCACCTCCGACGGCGAGACCACGTACACAGATATCCGCTACCGTGCCGGCGACGTCCTCCTGTTTGGGCCTGAATCCGTAGGCCTGCCCGAGGAAGTCAAAAACAGTCCCCGGGTGACGTCCCGGGTGCGCCTGCCGATGCTCCCAGCCCTCCGGTCACTGAACCTGGCCAACGCGGCATCCATCGCCGTCTACGAGGCGTGGCGCCAGAACGGGTTCGCCGGGGCCAAGTTGTAGCGGTCCGCCGCGGAGGCCCGCCAGGACGTGCGGCGGCCACATGGGCGGCCCGCGGGAAAGAATTCCCGCGCAGCGCGCCCATCCAGGTGCCGGGCCGCACCGAATCACTTCTGAAGGCGGACACCAATCCGCCCACTCACATTTTGTCTACCGGGCATTGTGCGGAGAAACGGAAGGGAGCGAGGAGCGGCAGGTGAGAACAGTACATCTGGACAGATCCTCTGCCCGCGTGGCAGGGGCCGGCCCCTCGCCGCATGCCGCACCGATTGGCCCGCGTTGGGCTGCAAGCGCCCTATGCTTGGGAGTGATGGAAACTCCGAATGCCCCGAACCCCGAGGCCGCCGCACCGGCGGACACCTCAGCCGACATCAACGGCCGGCTCAGCCGCCTGCTGGCACTCATTGCTCAGGGCGACCAGACGGCGTTCGCGGAATTTTACAGCCTCACCTCCAGGCGCGTCTTCGGCATGGCACGCCGGGTCCTGATCGATACCGAACTCAGTGAGGACACCACCCAGGAAGTCTTCCTCCAGGTGTGGCAGAACGCCGCCAAATTCAATCCCGCCGCCGGCAGTCCGCTCGCCTGGCTCATGACGATCTCGCACCGGCGCGCCGTTGACAAGGTACGGTCCTCGCAGTCCGCCACCGACCGCGAAGCCAGATACGGTGCCAGCAGCCAGGAGATCGACCACGATTCCGTCTCGGACGAAGTCGGCAGCCGGCTCGAGGCCGAGGCCGTGGTCCGGTGCATGGAGACGCTGACCGATACGCAGCAGGAGTCCGTCCGGCTGGCGTACTACGGCGGCCTCACCTACCGGGAAGTGGCCGAGCGGCTCAATGCCGCGGTACCTACCATCAAGTCCCGCATCCGCGATGGACTCATCCGACTGAAGACCTGCTTGGGGGTGAGCTGAATTGACCGATATGAACGCACATGAGAACAACAACCGCCTCCCCGGCGGCTTCACCGCCGAGATCGCCACCGACCTGTCGTCCGGCCGCGTGGTGGACCTTGCCGAGGTCTATGCCCTCAACGCCGTGGACGACGCCGAACGCGCCGCAATCGAGCAGTTCCTCGCCTCCGCACCGGCAGCAGACAGGGCTGCCTTCAACGAGCGGGTCCGGCAGGCCCGGGAGACCCTGGCCACCAGCTTCACCGCAGAGGAAGAGCCTCCGCCCGGGCTGCTGGACCGGATCATGTCATCCTTGCCTGCGCAGACGGCAGAGCAGGCCGCAGCGCAGTCCCCCGCCGCAGTGCCGCTGCCCGGCACGGGTCCGCAAGCGACGCCGGTGCTGCCGCATCCGGTACGCGACGGCTCCGCGCTGCCCGCCACCGACGAACTCGGTGCGGCCCGCCAGCGCAGGGAAGAGCGCCGCCGCCCGCAGGGCATGCGGAACTGGCTTATCGGCGTCGCCGCAGCAGCCGTGATCGCCCTGGGCGGTGTGGGCGTCGGAGCCTACGTGGCCAACCAGAACGATCCCCTGAATCAGGTAATGCAGGCCAGCGACGTCCGCCAGGCCACCGTCGACGTCAACGGCGGCGGCACCGCCACCGTGTCGATTTCCCCGTCCAAGGATGCCGCCGTCGTCAAAATGAACGGCGTCCCGGCCCCGCCCGTGGGCAAGGTCTACCAGATGTGGCTGATCCCCAAGGACGGCTCGGCCCCGGTCTCGCAGGGCCTCATGGACGCTGAAGCCCTGTCCAAGCCCGCGGTGGTCAAGGGCATCGGTTCCGCGGCCGCGCTGGGCATCACCGTGGAGCCCGAAGGCGGATCCGCGTCACCTACCCTGCCGACCGTCGCCGCCGCACCGCTGGACGCCTAGCCACCCGCAGGACACAGCAGGCCACCCGCACGCACAAAGCCGCCCGGGCCTTGGCTCCTTCCGTAGAAGGACTCAAGGCCCGGGCGGCTTTGTGTTGTGACCGGCGGACGGACCGACC
>NZ_KI914959.1:2854-9071 GCF_000520575.1 Arthrobacter sp. I3 | reverse complement strand
GGGCGGCTTTGTGTTGTGACCGGCGGACGGACCGACCGGCGGACGTCCCGCCGGGCCGGCTTCCCGCCCGGCTAAATGACCAGCGAGAGCAGCATGACCAGGCCGAAGCTCACCACGGAGATCAGGGTTTCCATGACGGACCACGTCTTGAAGGTCTGGCCCACCGTGAGTCCGAATAGCTCCTTGACGAGCCAGAACCCGGCGTCGTTCACGTGCGAGAAGAACAGCGAGCCCGCCCCGATCGCGAGGGCCAGGAGGGCGGCGTGCGTCGGCGACAGCGAACTGGCCAGCGGTGCCACGATGCCGGCGGCCGTCACGGTGGCGACGGTGGCCGAGCCTGTCGCCAGGCGCAGGGCAACGGCCACGATGAAGCCGAGCACCAGCACGGACATGTTGGTCCCCTCGGCCCAGGCCTTCACGGAGTCTCCCACGCCGGCACCAATCAGCGTCTGCTTGAAGCCGCCACCTGCGCCGACAATCAGGATGATCCCCGCGATCGGGCCCAGGCTGGCAGCGATCTTGCTCGTAATCTTGGCGCCGTTGAGGCCCACGGCGTAGCCGAAAGTCACCATGGCCAGCAGGACGGCCAGGGTCATCGCCACCAGCGGCTGCCCGACGAAGTCGAAGAACATCCGGATCGCGGGGGCCGTCTTGGGGTCCGGCCAGATGATGTCCACAACGGCCCTGAGCAGCATGAGGACCACCGGGAAGAGGATGGTCATCAGCGTGACGGTGAAGTTCGGCGGGCGCTTGACGCCCTCCATGTCCGCGCCGTGCACGGTGTCGACGCCGCCGGCGACGGCGGGGGCACCCACCGGGACCCACCGGGCCGCCAGACGGGAGAAGAGCGGGCCGCAGATAATCACCGTGGGGACGGCGATGAGGATGCCGAGGGCCAGGGTGGTGCCCAGTTCAGCCTTGACGGCGCTGATCGCGATCAGCGGTCCCGGGTGCGGCGGCACCAGCCCGTGCAGCACGGACAGGCCGGCCAGCGCCGGGATGGCGATGCGCATCAGGGGCATCTTGGAGCGCTGCGTGACCAGGACGATCACCGGCAGCAGCAGGACGAGCCCGATCTCGAAGAACATCGGCAGGCCGATGATCACGGCTACGAGCGTGATGGACCAGACCAGCTTGTTTCCGGTGGCCTTTGCCAGGAGGGTGTCGACCACCCGGTTGGCGCCGCCGGAGTCCGCGAGCAGCTTGCCCAGCATCGCGCCGAGGGCGACCAGCAGACCGACTTCCTTCAGGACGCCGCCCACGCCGTCCTCGAAGTTGATGATCACCTTGGCCGGTTCCACACCGGCGGCGAGGCCGACGAATCCTGACCCCAGAATCAGGGCCAGGAAGGGGTGGAACTTGAATTTGGCGATCAGGACCACGAGCAGGGCGATGCCCAGACCCGCGATGATCAGTAGTTGGGTATTGACGCCGGTCCCGGCCTCAACGGCAGCCGGAAGCTGCATTGCTATCAGTGATTTCACAAAAAATTCCTTGGTCGCGGCGAAACGCGGGAAGGCTCAGGGCCTGGCGTCGGCGGCGTCGAGATTAAGTCGGGTGATGATTTCCTGTGCTTCTTCCGCCGGCGTTGCGGAGACGGACAGGGAGATGAAGTTTTCGTCTGCCGTGGGGGCTTCGAGCGCGTCGAACTGGGACTCCAGCAGGGCCGGGGGCATGAAGTGCCCGTGGCGGGAGGCCAGCCGGTCGGAGATCTTGTCCCGTGATCCCTCGAGGAACACGAAAACCACCCCTTCGCCGCGCAGGACGTCCCGGTAGCGCTTCTTCAGCGCCGAACAGGTCACGACGCCGGGATTCCCGGCCCCGGTGTGGGCCCGGATCCAGTCGGCAATGCTTTCGAGCCAGGGCCACCGGTCCTCGTCGGTCAGCGGCTGTCCTGCGTGCATCTTTGCCACGTTTGATTCGGGGTGCAGGTCGTCGCCTTCGGCGAGGTCCCAGCCCAGCCTGCCGGCCAGAAGTCCCGCGACAGTTGATTTGCCGGATCCGGAGACGCCCATGATCACAAGAACGGGGTGTTGCGCAGTCTTCGCCATCAAAGTCTGCCTTCCATCAAATAAATATGATTTAAACAGAGGCCAGCATATGGCAGAGGTTGTGCTGCAGCAACACTAGAAACCGGCGATGGTCCCCTGGCCGTTGACTGTTACGACATGGAAGGCCTCGGCGCTGCGCCCGGCGGGAAGTCCGGCGCGGGCCCCGGTGCCGAGCATGAGGGCGCGGACCGTGCGCTCCATGGCGTCGACGTCGGGGTGCTGGCTGACGTGGATGTGGATGGCGGCCAGCTTGCTCTCCACATGCCCGGTGACGTCCACGAAGTGGTTTTCGCGCTCTTCCGGCCCGGCGAAGAGCCACAGCCAGGGCAATTTGTAGGCCTCCAGCCCGGACTCGGCCAGTTCAGGGTACGCGAACGGGTTTTCCAGCGCGGGGTACACGGCACGGGTCACCGCCTCCCCCACAGCCAGATGATCCGGATGGCTCTTCTGGATCCGGTTCCAGTTGCGCTCCGGATGCATGGAGAGCACGACGTCGGGCCGAAGCTGCCGGATCAGGCGCACCACCTCGCGCATCACCTCATGCGAGGGTTCGAGGTAGCCGTCACACTGGTGCAGGTAATGGATGTCCGTGACGCCGACCAGGGCGGCGGCGCGCTGCTGCTCGGCAACCCGCAGCCGCACAATTTCCTCGCGCTGCTCCGGATCAAAGCCGCCGGCGTCGCCGTCGGTCATAATGCAGTAGCTGACCTGGACTCCGGCGGCGGTCCAGGCTGCAACCGTGCCGGCTGCGCCGAAATCGATGTCGTCCGGGTGGGCCGTGAAACAAAGCACCCGCTCAATCCGGGTGGTCTCCGGGTCGAACGGGCTTTGTGCCGGGACGGCGGTGGTGGTCATGCGGTCAGCCTCTGCGCTTCTTGATTTCGGCGGTGGCCTGCGGCAGTACCTGGAAGAGGTCGCCCACAATGCCGAAGTCCGCGATCTCGAAAACCGGCGATTCGGCGTCCTTGTTCACGGCCACGATCACCTTCGCGGTCTGCATGCCTGCCTTCTGCTGGATGGCTCCGGAAATGCCCGCGGAGATGTAGAGCTGCGGCGCGACGGTCTTGCCGGTCTGGCCGATCTGCGCGTCGTGGCCGATCCAGCCGGCGTCCGTGGCAGCCCGCGAGGCTCCGATGGCCGCGCCGAGGGCATCGGCGAGTTCCTCCAGCGGACCAAAGTTGCCGTCCACGCCACGGCCGCCGGCCACGACGATCCGCGCCTCGGACAGATCGGGGCGTCCGCTGGCAGGCTTGTCGGTGCGCGCCGTAACCCGGGCGGCAGCTGCGGTCACGTCAGGGACCTGGACAGTGATGCTCTCCGGCGCCGTGCCGGTGACCGCGGGCTCGGGCGCGATGCTGTTGGGCTTCACGGTCAGCACGGAAACGGGTGTCACCGCCTTCGCGGCGCTGGTGTAGGACCCGGCCAGGACCGACTTGTGCGCCGTTCCGTCGGGGTCCACGGCCACGACGTCGGTGATGACGCCGGCGCCGAGCCTGATGCCGAGCCGGGCGGCGATTTCTTTGCCCTCGGCCGAGTTCTCGGCCAGGACCACGCCCGCACCGGCGGCGGCCGCGGCCGCGGCCAGGAACGCCGCCTTGGGTCCGACGAGGTAGTCGTCGAGGTCCGTGGCGGACGGGCGGTACAGTGCCTGGGCGCCGTACGCGGCCAGGGTCGAGGCGGCGTCGTCGTGCAGTTCGCCGTTGACGGCGGCGACAGTCTCGCCCAGGGACCGGGCGATGGTGAGCAGTTCCAGGCTCGACTTCTTCAGCGCCGCACCGGGGTTGTCGATGAAAACGAGTACTTTTGCCATGTTCGGATAATCCCCTTTAGAGCAGCTTCTGGGCGGCCAGGAACTCGACCAGCTGGATGCCGGCGTCGCCTTCGTCGGTGATGATGGTGCCGGCCGTCCGCGGCGGCCGGGCCTCTGCGGTCTCGACGGCGGTCCAGGAGCCGGACTGGCCCACCTGGGCCGCGTCCACGCCGATGTCGGCAAGGCTCAAGGTGGTGATGGTTTTCTTCTTTGCCGCCATGATGCCCTTGAAGTTCGGGTACCGCGGATCATTGATCTGGTCGGTGACGGAAACGACGGCCGGCAGTGTGGCCTCGATGGTGTCCGCGTGGGTGTCGCCGTCGCGGCGGGCGGTGAGCTTGCCGGCGTCGAGCTCCAGGGACGCGGCGAAGGTTACCTGTGGGAGGCCCAGCCGCTCAGCGAGCTGTGCCGGGACCAGCGAGGTCTCGCCGTCCGTGGAGGCCATTCCGGTGAGGATGAGGTCCGCGGGGACGTCCGCGCCCAAGTGGCGGATCGCGGCGGCCAGCGCCAGCGACGTGGCTGCGGCATCCGAACCGGCCAGGGCCTCATCGCTGAGGTGCACGCCTTCCGTGGCGCCGATCTGGAGGGACTTCTTCACCGCATTGACTGCCCCGGCCGGGCCCATGCTCAGCGCAATGACCTTGTTGCCGGCCGCTTCTCCGCCGCGGGCCTCGGTCAGCTGCAGCGCAGCTTCCAGTGCGTATTCATCCAGTTCGGACAGGATGCTTTCGGAGCGGTCCACCGTGTTGGCCTCACCTGTGAGGTGGCGGTCGAACTGCGCATCCGGGACGTGCTTGACCAGCACAATGATTTTCAGAGTTTCTTCCACTGTGTCTACAGCAGCCTTCCATGCGGGTGGACAGCCGCCCCTGACGGGGTCATGGCCACGGAATGCCCGGCAGCCGGGCTGTTCCTAGCTAACCATATAGCCGCCGGGCAGCGCGGCCAGGGTTAAGGTCTGTGTCAGTGAACTGGCCCGGGACGGCAGAGGCCGGGCCGCACCTTTGCGGTGCCGCCCGGCCTGTTTGCTGCTGCCTTGATTTACAGTTGCGCTGTTTGCTGTCGCCCAGCTCTACTGCTCGGCTGCGGCGCCGAGCGTCACGTCGACGTCCTTGAGCTGGCCGCCGCGCAGCACCGTCACCTTGACCGTGGCCCCGGCGGCCTGTTCCCGCACCGCCGCGGTCAGCTGGTTGGGATCGCTGATGGTCAGGTTCTGGAACTTCGTCACGACGTCGCCGACCTTGATGCCGGCCTTGTCTGCGGCCGAGCCGGACTCGACGGTCGCGACCTCCGCGCCCACCGAGAACCCGGAGGAGGACGAGCCTGCGGCCTTGGGCTTCACGCTGACGCCGAACTGCCCGTGGGTGGCTTTGCCGGCGCTGATGATCTCCTGGGCCACGCGCTTGGCGTTGTTGATGGGGATGCTGAAGCCCACGCCGATGTTGCCGCTGCTGCTTCCGCTGGCCGCGTCGCCGCCGGCGGAGGCGATCGCGACGTTGACGCCGATGATTTCGCCCTTGGTGTTCACCAGCGCGCCGCCGGAGTTACCCGGGTTGATGGCCGCGTCCGTCTGGATGACGTTGATCGAGATGGATCCCTGATCCGCGGTGCTCGGAGTCTCGCCGCCGCCGGGGGGCGCGAACTGGAAGCCCTGGTCGCCGCCCTGGGAGTTGTCCGCACCGCCCTTCGGCGCAGCCGAGGATGCCACGCTGATGGTCCGGTTCAGGGTTGAGACGATGCCGTCGGTGACTGTGCCGGTGAGTCCCAGCGGCGATCCAATGGCGACGGCGGTGTCACCGACGTTCAGCTTGCCCGAGTCACCGAGAGTTGCCGGGACCAGTCCCGAGGGGTTGTCGATCTTGATCACGGCGAGGTCGGAAAGCGGGTCGGTACCGACGATCTTCGCGGAGTAGACCTTGCCGTCGCTCGTCCGGACCTCCATGGTGGCGTTCGCGGCCTTGCCGTCGAGCGTCACCACGTGGGTGTTGGTCAGCACATGGCCCTGGGTGTCGAGGATGATCCCGCTGCCGGTGCCGCCGTCGCTGCCGCTGGTCGCTTTGATGGTCACCACACTGGGGGAAGCCTTGAGGGCGGCGGCGCTGATGGCGTTGACATCTTCCCTGTTGTTGACGATCACCGGACCGGCCTGGCTCGTGTTGCTCGCGGCGGACGGGGAAAGGCGGTCGCCCAGCAGGGCGTTGCTGCCGGCCACCACGCCGCCGCCGATCAGGCCGGCGGCCACGATGCTGGCCACGAGGGTGGGGACGCCGAATGCCGCCTTGCGCTTGGGGGCGTGCGCCGGGTCGTTCGCAAAGCCGGGGCCGGAAGGGTAGGACGGGCCCGGCTGCGGCTGGCC